>JAFGWZ010000246.1 GCA_016936905.1 Deltaproteobacteria bacterium
AGCGGGCTCTTAGAAGCGGAGCAAACCTCTCGGGCATCCTCTCGATGATCGAATCATTCCGTCAGGACTCAGATCTTCCTATCGTCCTTTTCGGCTATTACAACCCGATCCTTCAGTACGGGCCGGAGCGGTTTGCCGAGCATGCACGGGCCGCCGGTGTCGACGGGATCCTCGTCGTCGATCTTCCCCCGGAAGAATATGAAGAACTGAGGACATATACCGACCGGGCCGGCATCGATTTCATTTCGCTGATCGCCCCTACAACCCCTCCTGACCGGATGGGGCGGATCGCCGATGAGGCCGCGGGATTTCTCTATTATGTTTCTATTACAGGGGTTACGGGAACGGACAGGCCACGCGCATCCGATATCACGGCAGACATGAAGCGCGTCAGAGCCGTAACCGCCCTGCCGGTTGCCGTCGGGTTCGGCATCTCTACGCCTGGGCAGGCGAAGGAAATTGCCCCCTACGCCGACGGAATCGTCGTGGGAAGCGCTTTTGTCAGCCTGATCGAGCGGCACGGCGAAAGGGACGACCTCGTTTCTATCGTTTCACGACTGGGAAAAGAGATCAAACGGGCGCTCATGACCGTGTCTTCACCATCGGAATGAAATAAAGAATTGACTTTTCCATGATTTTTTATAAAAATATGAAATTTATCACCAAAGTTGGATTCAGGGAAGGCGTCCTGTCTCCCCGAATCGATGGAGGAAACACTGAGTGAGTGATTGCGTCATCGGCATTATCGGAGGTACCGGAGGCATCGGCCGGTGGTTTTCCCGTTTCTTTGCTGAAGAAGGGTTTACCGTCCATGTTTCGGGGCGAAATAACGGCATGGGCATTGAAGAAATGGCCTCTGCCTGTCATGTTGTCATCGTCAGCGTTCCCATTGGTGCGACGGAAGGGGTAATTCGCGCCGTGGGGCCGGTAATGCCCCGGGAGTCGCTCCTTATGGATTTCACATCCCTGAAGAGAGAACCGGTGGCGTGCATGCTCGAAGCATCCCGGTCGGAGGTCATGGGGTGTCATCCCCTTTTCGGCCCCGATGTTTCGTCAATGAGGGGGCTGAACATTATTCTCTGTCCGGCCCGTGTTGACCGATGGATGAACTGGGCACACCATATTTTTGAGCGGGCGGGAGCGGTTGTTACCGAGGCGACGCCCGACGAACACGATCGGTTCATGGCTGTTGTTCAGGGGCTTAACCACTTCAACACAATGATGATGGGATTGGCTGTAAAGGATTCGGGACTGGACAATTCGGCACTGAAGCGGTTCACCACACCGCTTTTCGACGCGAAAATGTCCATCGTGGAAAAAGTGCTGACCGGCAATATGCGATTGTATATGGAGATAATAACTCATAACGATCATTTCATGAAGATGCTTGCCCTGTACGAGAGGAACATCGCCGCGGCCAGGGAGTGCATGGAGCATCACGACGTGGAACGATTGGCAGAACTGTTCGAAAAAAAATACGCGACATTATACGAGGAGGTTTAACAAGGTGGATACATTCGGAACAATGCTGGTAAAAACTGGTTTGGCCGAAATGCTCAAGGGCGGGGTCATCATGGATGTGACGACACCGGAGCAGGCAAAAATCGCGGAAGACGCAGGCGCGGTATCGGTCATGGCGCTGGAACGGGTTCCCGCAGACATCAGGGCACAGGGAGGTGTCGCCCGTATGACCGACCCGGCGATAATAGAACAGATCATGGAATCCGTCTCTATTCCCGTCATGGCCAAGGTTCGTATCGGCCACTTCGTCGAAGCACAGATTCTCGAATCAATGGGAATCGACTATATCGATGAGAGCGAAGTCCTGACACCGGCTGATGAGAAGTATCACATCAACAAATGGAAGTTCAACGTTCCCTTTGTCTGTGGTGCCACCAATCTCGGCGAGGCTTTGAGGAGAATCGGCGAAGGTGCCGCCATGATCCGGACCAAAGGGGAAGCAGGAACGGGCAACGTCATTGAAGCTGTGCGTCACATGCGAACGATCAACGATGAAATAACCCGACTTGCATCACTGCCGGAAGAGGAACTCATGACGGAATCGAAGAACCTGGGCGCTCCGTACGAACTGGTCAAAATGATTGCCCGCGACAGGAAACTTCCCGTGGTCAACTTTTCCGCCGGCGGTATTGCCACCCCTGCCGATGCGGCCATGATGATGCAGCTTGGTGCGGACGGAGTCTTCGTCGGTTCGGGCATATTCAAATCGGAAAATCCGGCACGGCGTGCCCATGCCATCGTTCAGGCCGTCACCCACTATAACAATCCGGAGATTCTGGCCAAGGTCTCGAAATCGCTGGGAGATGCCATGCCCGGCCTTGAAATATCCGATATCGGCAAGGAAAATCTCCTTCAACTGAGGGGCAATTGACGGCAGGCTGCATGAAAATCGGTGTCCTGGCCCTCCAGGGGGCCTTTCGAGAACATATTCAGATGATCCGCGCCTGCGGTACCGATGCAGTCGAAGTACGGTTGCCCGTTCACTGCGACGACATCGACGGACTTGTCATACCAGGGGGCGAAAGCACGACGATTTCAAAACTGATCGTCGAATACGATATGCTCGACGCGATCGGCGCCTGTGCGTCGTCGGGGAAACCCATTTTCGGAACCTGCGCCGGCGCAATCCTTCTCGCCGACCGGATGGACGGGAAAAAACAGGCGTTTCTCAACCTCATCGATATCGATGTCACGAGAAATGCCTATGGTCGCCAGATCCAAAGCAGGGAATCGGACGTCACTCTCGCCTTCTCACCGGCAACGCCCTTTCATGCCGTATTCATCCGGGCCCCCATCATCACCGCCGTGGGTCCGGCGGTGACAAAGCTGAGTTCATACAACAACACGGTGATCCTGGCACGGCAGGACAACATTCTTGTCTCCACCTTCCATCCAGAGTTGACCGGCGATACACGTATTCATCAATATTTCCTCACCATGGCCGGGGAGGGCTCATGCTGAGCAGTCCCGTTCCCGGCGCGGGGGGATATCGCCGGAGATGCCGATCCGGCGCACGGTACTTCCCTTCTTCATACGGTACAATGACTTTTTTCATGAATGATGAGAATTCAGACCTTTCCTCCAGCGACACATTTGTGAACCGACCCTAAATCGAACGTCACGCAAGAGAATGACGGCACCGCCGCAAATCTGCTTTTCCTTGAAAAAGATTGGCGGATGAATCATTCGTTCATGACGGATATATCTAATATTAATGACTAAAAAGACCTCTGTCATTTTGTTGGAAGATGTGATATATTATGTTTACTTTACTAAGGAGTGACGTAAGGAAGGGGAAGTTGCTTGCTTGACTTATCGCATATCGTACTTACATTAAAATGGACATTTAAGTACGGCGACACTCACTGGCTGGATGTATCATTCATAAACATATGATGTGCCCCCAGCCCTACCGTCCCGTCAGTCGATGGTGATAGTTCATCATCTGCTGACAAGGGGTTTCCCCTCCTTCCCCTGTTACGGTAGGGCTCCGGTTTCATTTGTTGCAAAGATATTTCGACGAAACCTGTGACGTCTAGGACTGTCGGTCAGAAAATCCGTGGGTTACCACACACATGTGATCCACGGATTTTTTTATGACGACATTTCCAAGGTTCAGGGAACATCACGTGAAATCATATGATATTGTCGCGGGGATTCAAGCATATCGTAAGCAAAACGTCAAGCATTTTGATCTAACGGTTAGAAATGGCGGGGCCGACCGGCATGGACACACTCCCGTCAGGAGAAATAAATATAACCGCCGTTGGGGCATCGACCTACCCTGCTCATAAAATGCCTGTCGTTTTCGCTTGACAAAATTGTCCGACAACACCTACATATTCCTCACCAAGAACACACGACAAAAAGAGACTGAAATCCGTGACTCATGAATCCGGAGAGGTGTTAACCTCCAATTACTTCCTTGAACCCGGCTATATATTCATCGCATCGGAACCGACGGTCATATCGACCGTCCTTGGGTCTTCCGTTGCCGTCTGCATTTATGACCGGAAGAGAAAGACAGGCGGGATGAACCATTTTCTCTTTCCCGAACCTGATAAAGGTATAGAACCGACGGCTCAGTATGGCAACGCCGCGACGACAGAGCTCATCCGCATGATGAAGACCGATGGATCACAGATTAAACACCTGGAATCACAGATCCTCGGAGGCGGTTATAATCCAGACGTTTCCTCAATTGATATCGGCAGAAGAAATATCATGGTGGCACGGAGGGTTCTGACCCGTCACGGGATTCGTGTTGTTTCGGAAGACGTGGGAGGCGCGAAAGGACGGAAAATCGTCTTTCATAGCAATATCAATGAAATAGCTATACTCAAAGTAGACAGGATCAGACGGTCCGACTGGTATCCCTACGAAGGGCACAGGTAAAAGAGAACGTTTCACGTCACAGGTTACAAGTTTGATGTTCTCGTAAAGTCGGATTAAGGTGTCATTTCGAATCCCGATTTATCGGGATGAGAAATCTATTAATCGTAACATACTATATTCACTAGTATTTTCCCTACAGTCGGAATGACAAGGGGAAGGTCGAAATGGCATGAGAGGTTTTTTCAACTCTTTGCGGCGTAATCAAGTTTAAAGTTTCAGGTCGAAATAATAAATTCACATCGACGTGAAACACAACATGAAACGTCGTACTATAATTCCTCAGGCGTGAATGCCACCACCTCATCGATGGAAGGGCTGTCCGTGAAGAACATGACCAGCCGATCCACCCCAAGGGCAATCCCCGCCGCCTCGGGCATACCACTGAGATCATTCAAGAATCTATCGGGCATGGGATATTCGGTTTTTCCGAGACGGACCCTCTGTTCTCTCTCTTCCCTGAATCGTGACCGTTGCTCCTCCTCATCGGTCAGTTCCGAGAATGCATTGGCCAGCTCGAGTCCCCCCGCGTAAATTTCAAACCGCTCTGCGATAGTCGGATCATCACGTTTCAATCTGGCAAGGGATCCCAGGGGCCGGGGATAATCGAAGAGAAAAACCGGCCGGTCGCTGTCCATACCGGGTTCAATGCACGTAACCATGATTTCGTCAAACCTGTCATCGGCGAGGACCGTTTCGAGGGGCAGGGGAGAATATCGTTTGAAAGCTTCACGGACGGACAGCCGCCCCCACGGCTTTACAAGGGAAACCGTTCTGTTTTGATACGTCACAGAGTCGCCCTTTCCAATGTACCGGGAAATGAAGATAAGCAGGTCCTCGCACTCTGCCATCAACCGCTCATAGTCGATTCCTCCATGGTACCACTCAAGCATGGTAAATTCGGGAAGATGGCGGCTTCCCCGTTCGTAGTGGCGGAAGCATTTTGTTAATTGAAACAGTTTCTCATAGCCGGCAGCGAGCATGCGCTTCATGCACAGCTCGGGGGACGTATGGAGAAACCAGCCATCGGAGGGTATGGCATCAATGTGGGTCTCCGGAGCGGGTGCGGGGATTCGTATCGGAGTTTCAACTTCGAGAAAGGCCCTGTCGGTGAAAAATAATCTAATCGCCTCAATAATCCTGGCACGAACCACAAGGTTTGTTTTTCGCCGCGCCAGGAGAGATTCCTTTTTCATGAACCGACCTAGTCCTTGACTCTGGTCACATATTCACCGGTCCGCGTGTCGACCCGAATCTTCTCACCTTCGACAACAAACGGAGGCACCTGAATCTGGTACCCCGTTTCCAGGGTCGCCGGTTTATACTCTCCCGTGGCGGTATCTCCCTTAATCCATGGATCGGCCTGGGTTACCACAAGGTCGATAAAATTGGGAAGCGTAATGCCGAGGGGCCTGTCTCCGAAAAAAAGAATATCCACTTCAAGATTATCGATCATGTAATTGATGGCATCACCGATCTGATCTTCCGTGAGATAGACCTGCTCATAAGATTCCATATCCATGAAGCAGTATTTATTTCCCTCGGGATAGAGATACTGCATACGCCTATCCTGCAGATCCGCCTGCTGAAACGTATCGACAGATCGAAACGTTCGCTCAAACTGTGAACCGGTTATCATATTCTTCAGCTTGCATCGATAGAGGGCCTGGCCCTTTCCGGGTTTCACAAATTGAAAGTCGGTGATTACATACGGGTCACCGTCGATCTGAATTTTCAGGTTTTTTCTTAAGTCACTTGCACTATACATTACATTTTTCTCCCGTTATGTCGTTGTTTTCTCTATGGTTTTTTAACCGGCGCCCCGTCATTGTCGGTAATTTTGTATATCTAATTCATTTACCCTGTTATGTCAAATGTTCCGTTATAACCCTTTCTTGGAAGGACATGCCTCCAGCGGCACCTTCCCGCCCCCTCCCGGGAGGTCATACACATATCGGGGAATGCAGAGTCCCGAAATGTTCCCCCAGAAATCGTCCATGATCCGGCGCCCAGTTTCCACGTCGACATGAAAATGCTCCGTCCCCCGGACCGGTTCACAGTGAAACAGATAGTAGGGTTTGACTGAGATACGCTGGAGTCCGTAGAGAAGGTCCTTCATAACAGCATGAGAATCATTGATCCCTCGCAGCAGGACGGACTGGTTGCAGACGGGGAGCCCGTGTTCGAGAAGCATTTCACATGCCCGGGCGGCCTCAGTGGTAATTTCCCCGGGATGATTAAACTGGGTAACAATCCAGAGCGGTCGGTATTTCTTAAGAAGCGCGCAGAGATCCCCTGTAATTTTCATGGGAAGCACCACGGGCATCCTGGTCCCTATACGAAGGATTTCCACATGGTCGATTGCCCTGATTGTCTCGAGGAACCACTCGAGCCTATTGAGGTTCATCATGAGGGGGTCACCGCCGGAAATGATAACCTCGCGGATAGTTTCCCGGGACTCGATGTAGCGGGCCATACGCAGCAGGCCGTCCCGGCTGACGAATTTCTCAGGATTCCTCCATCGACGCTTCCTGTTGCAATGCCGGCAGTAGAGAGCACAGGCAGAGGTCACCATGGCCAGGCACCTGTCGGGATAACGATGAATCAGATCGGGCACCGGCATGGTCCGTTCTTCTTGAAGAGGATCATCGACGCACCGGGAAGAGGCCTGCAGTTCTCTCAGATCGGGGACACATTGGAGGCGGAATGGATCGGTCACGTCAAACCGATTCATGAGGGAGAGATAATAGGGCGTCACGGACATATGGTAGGTCTCGATGAGTTCCTGAAATGCCTCGCGGTCGCTCTCCGGAAGCTCAAACATCTCCCGCAGATGGTCAAGTGTTCGAATCCGGTGCCTGAGCTGCCATCGCCAGTCATTCCACTCGTCCCGGGAAATATGGCTGAACAGTTTTTCGCCCGCCCTCCTCCGGAAAGACTGCTTTTCCATGAATCTGTCCCTGATCCTTCATTGTGGTGGTGGCCTTATACCATACTTCCGTAGAACTTTCACGGTGCTTATCGATAACAGCCGGTTCCGCAGCCATCCCATCAACGTAACGAAACAAAGCATACACGGCGGTTGATTTTTTCATTTCATTCGTTGCGGGAGTCATCTATAATCAGCGGTGACCCCGTTCAGTCAATGGGCCAAAAATGCACAGCATCGGGCGGTGAGAACGGTACCGCAAACATATTACAATGGAGGAATGATGGACAAACAGGTTAAAGTCTACGCCCTCAGTACGTGCAGCCACTGCAAGGCAGCGAAACGGTTTCTCGACGAACACAGCGTGCCATACGACGTGACCGACATTGATCTTCTCGATACGCTTGAGAAGTCGAAGGTCATCGCTGATGTCAAAAAGCTGAATCCCCTTCTTTCCTTTCCAACGATCATCATCAGAGACAGGGTTATCATCGGATTCAGGGAAAACGAACTGAGGGAGGTTCTTGAACAATGAACGACGTAAAAAAACTTTACGAAACACTGCGGAACATTCAGGAACCGAAAGGGTATTATTTCAATAAGGACACCGAGCGGGTCTGCGAACTTATCGAGGCGCTCATGGTCAATCGGAAACGTTACGGCTATATGAGCTGTCCCTGCCGCCTCGCGTCCGGCGACCGTGAACAGGACAGTGACATTATCTGTCCCTGTGTCTACCGGGCCCCGGACGTGGAAGAATACGGAAGCTGTTACTGCAATCTTTATGTCTCACAGCAATGGAACGACGGGGCGATTTCTCATTGCTACGTTCCGGAGAGGCGGCCGGAGGAAAAAATTCATTTCTAGCGGCATAGCTCTCGACAGCTGTATCGGCACAGAATGAACCGGATACTCAGGGTGGCAGAATGAGAATGAATCATCACTGTGAATACAGATCAGTTGTTTTTGCCGGTGGAGGCACCCGGTGCCTGTGGCAGGTCGGTTTCTGGAATGAAGTCGCGTCAGCGCTGCAGCTGAAGCCCTTAACCGTTGCGGCTGTCAGCGCAGGCGCCACCATGGCCTGCTTTCTCTTTTCCGGGCGATTCAATGCCGCGGTGCAACACTTCCAGCAAACCACGAGGGAAAACGCTCACAATATTTACCCCCTGAATGTTTTCCGCGGGCACCCCGTCTTTCCTCAATATACCATGTATCGGAACGGCATTCTGGCAGCCATCGACGCCCCGGCCCTGGCCGAATTGCATGATGGTCCCGAAATTCGCATTCTCCTGAGCCGACCGCCGAAGTGGGCGGGGGCGCGGCTGGCCACGGTGATCGGTTTTTTATGCTATTCAGTGGAAAAGAAACTGTATTCACCCGTTCATCCATCACTGGCCGCACGTATTGGATTCATGCCCGAAGTTGTCACGGTATCGGAATGCCGCACACCGGAAGAACTCGCCGATCTCCTTCTCCAATCGTCATGCACACCGCCGTTCACGCCGGTTCTCCGTCGCGACGGAAATCCCGTCCTCGATGGAGGGATCATTGACAACGTCCCGGCGGGAATCATCGACGACCACGGCGACATGCTGATTCTCCTGACACGACAGTACCCACCGGAGCGCATCCCCGCGCTTCCGGGAAGAACCTATATTCAACCATCCAGGCCGATTACGATTTTTAAGTGGGACTATGCCAATCCTGATGGGCTTCGTGATGCTTACGAACTGGGGCGTACCGACGGGCAAACCTTCCTGAAACGTAATAAGGCGTAAAACATCCAGACATGACAGGCAACTTTAGGCTCAAGGCTCTAGGCAAAAGGCGAAAGGAAAGACATCGGCTGAACGGAATACGGTTAACGATTTCTGATATTCGATTTCCATTTTCCCATTTCACGTTATCTGGTTCACGGTTTCCGAATTCCGTTATTCGTTTTCCGTTATTCGATATACTAATTCCAATTTCCCATTTTTTAATTCCTAATACACCACTTCCCCTTTTCTATTTTCTATTTCCCATTTTCTAATACACCAGTTTCCGGAAGAGCATTCTCGTCCAGAACCAGCTGATTACGAGGAGAAAGAGATTGGACAGGGGATGGGCAAGCCAGACGGCGTTCAGGCCGAAAGGAGGGGCAACGAAGACGAGAAAGGGAATCAGGACGAAGAAATCTCTCACAAAAAGCAGAGATGTGGCGGTAAAGCCCATTCCCAGGCCGTTGAACATATTGATAACGACGATGGCGGGACCGAGAAAGATAAGGGCGGTAACGTAAATCCTCATCGCCGGGACGGCAGCGGCAAGGAGATTTTCATCATTGGTGAACAGGGAGATGATGGGTTCGGTGAACACCACCGCCGCCAGGATACTTATCGCCGCGCCCGCGGCGGACCATTTGACGGCTGTGCGGACGGTCTCTCTCAGCCGTTCATAAAGGCAGGCGCCATAGTTGAACCCCACCAGCGGCAAGACGCCGTGCCCGATCCCGAAAAGAACGAAGATGACGATGCCGTTCAGTCTGAAGATAATTCCGAAGGTTGCCACCGCATCGGCCCCGAATCCGCCAAGGACATGATTATAGACGGTAATGACGATACTGATACTGAGATTCATGATGAATGCCGGCAACCCTACACGATAAACCGAACGGATTATCGCAACGTCGGGAATCAGATTCTGCCACGATATGACATATCCCGACAGGTTCGATCTGAAAAACATGAAACTGAGGAATGCCGACAGAAAATAGGCGCAGACGGCTGCATATCCGGCTCCCTTGATACCAAGTTCCGGGAAAGGCCCCATGCCGAAGATGAGAAGGGGATCGAGGACGGCGCCGGTACCTGCCAGGATAAAGATAGCAAACATTGAAAGATTAGGGTTTCCTTCCGCCCGGAGCACATTGTTCCCCATCATCGCTAAAAACATGAAGGGCGCGCAGAGTATATACGTCGTGAGGTAGCTCATGCAAAGCGGAAGAATATCGTCGGTGGCTCCGAATAAACGAAGGATCGGCTCGGTGAAGATTTCAACGGGAAGAAGTACGGTAAGTCCCAGAACAACGGAAAGAAATATCGTCTGTCCGGCGACCTTCTCGGCTGCAGCGGTCTGTCCGGCGCCGAACATCCTCGACGCGAACGACGCGGCCCCCACACCGGTGCCGATCCCGATGGCGGCCAGGAGAATCTGAATGGGAAAGCACACGGTCAAGGCTGCGACGGCCTTCGGCCCTATTCGGGAAAGCCAGAACACGTCCAGAAGATTATAGAAGGCAACGACTACATTTGCCGTCATCGCCGGTAAACTCATCTTAAACAGCAGCGGGGCAATGGCACCGACCCCCAGATTCAGTCGCTTGTTATTCATAAACGTGCAGATGTCTTCAGTAAGTCGCTAAATCTTCAGCCGCCATAAGTAAACGACCATTTGCGATGCAGGTTGCCACCTGTCCGGTCCGTTCCTTACGGCAATCCCTGATTATCCATGCTGAAGGAAACGAAGCAGACAGGTGTTTTTCAACGGCATCTTCACTATGGGAAATAATGGTAACCATAAATCGGCAGAAAAAGCCAGCGACTTGATTACCCTACTGCCGACAACGGCAGCCGGGAATACAGGCGAGCCCCATTCCCCCTCTGTTTACGAGGGGGAATGGGGATTTTGGAATTAAAACTGATAACTGATCATTAAAGAACGAACGTTTTTTTGACAGCTCATCCGTGAATCACTTTATCCTGCAGATTCTTCCAGGTGTTTTCCGAATACCAGATATCGACGAATTCGCTGATCGACTCTCGCTCCTTCCCCATGAAGTCGTCAGCCAGTGATTTCCGGACGAGATATTTAATGCTCCTGAAGGCCGCGCCGTCTTTTCCCGAATAGTAACGAGCCACCTTGTTCGCTTCGGCATACAACTCTTCCGGAGAGACAATCTGATCGATCAAGCCCATCCGAAGCGCTTCGTCGGCGCCGTACATCTCGCCGGTACAGACCGCCCGCTCGGCATATCTCGTTCCCACCCAGAATTTCATCATTTCGACACTGCCCGCAAAGAGGGAAGATCCGAAGTTAATTTCATTGAGAGAAATCTTCGCCTTCCCCGGCACCATGAGCCGATAATCGCACGATATGGCGAGCATGCACCCCCCGGCGATGGTGTGGCCGTTCAGGGCTGCGATGACGGGCTTGGGAAACAAGAATATGTCGGTGTACAGATCGGTAAATTTAGTAAGATATCGCACGAAGGATTCCCTCGGGTACTGGAGAAATTCCGGGATATCAAAACCGAAAGTGAAGAATTTACCCTCTCCGGTCAAGATGACCGCCCGGGTATCCCCGTCTTCCGCCAGCCGCCTGAAACCGTCGGTCAGTTCGTCTATGACCGTCTCGTTAAGGGCATTGACTTTTCCTCTGCTCAACACTGCCGTCGCAATACCTTCTTCTTTTTTTATTTTTACAAACTTCATTGTCCTTCCTCCTTTTTTCTCTAGTATCGTTCAATCTACTTCGCAAGGAGGCATGGCAGGTTCTTCACGGTTCTACAATCCACAGGTGTCTCGGGGTCTTCGTCAGGATCTCGTTCCCGTCCGCTCCGATGAGGATCATGTCCTCCAGCTTGACGACGCCGAAACGTTCATCGAGCATATGCATATCGAGGGCGATGACATAGTTTTCATCGATCAGGGATTTATCATACTCCGAGGGGACGGGCGGTTCGTTCAGCTCGAGCCCGATCCCATGACCGAGGAGACGGCTCCGCCTCCCCCCGCCGAAATTGAGAAAGGCATGGGTGACGCCCAACTGCTCGGCTTTCGATGTCGCCATGTCATACAGATCGCTCCCTCTCATCCCCGGCCTCATCGTTTCGATGAGGTAATCGGCAATCCTCTC
>JAFGWZ010000247.1 GCA_016936905.1 Deltaproteobacteria bacterium
AACAATCAGGCCTTCGAAGAAAAAAAGGAAATAATACGGTGCCCCCCTTAGAAACTGCCGGGTTGACCATCGTTATTCTGATTCTGTTATCGGGAATCTTTATTACTATCTTCGGTCTCCCGGGAACAGTGGTAATCGTCATCGACGCCTTCTTCTATGGGTGGGCAACCGGCTTTGATCGCATCGGACTTAAGATAATCGCTCTCTTGATCGTCATTACCATCATTGCAGAGTCTCTGGACTTCGCGCTGGGCGCTGCTGCACCGGGACAATTCACTGTCTCGAAGCACGGGGTTATTGCCGCCGTTATAGGCAGTATCGGCGGCGTCATCATACTGACCCCTTTTTTGATGGGACTTGGAACCATCATGGGGATGTTTCTCGGGGGCGCCTGTGGCTCAATCTGTGTTGATTACATCAGCGAGCGCAGGCTCAAACCCGCTTACAGAACGGGACACAAAGCATTCTTTAGAAGGATATTAAGGGTTCTGATCAAAGGTGCGCTTGCCATCGTGATGACCATTATTGTTTTATCAGCCATCTATTCATAAAGGATATCAGGAGTGGAAAAGAAAAAAGCGGTCATAAAGGAATACGCGAAGGCTATCTTCATTGCCATTCTCATAGCATTGTTCATCCGCACCTTTATCGTGCAGGCGTTCAAAATACCATCGGGTTCAATGTTGCCGACACTTCAGGTGGGCGACTGGCTTCTGGTCAATAAGTTCATCTACGGAGTGAAGATACCGGCAGTGCGCAAAACACTGATCCCGGTGTCGCAACCGGAACGGGGCGACATCGTCGTTTTCATCTATCCGATGGACCGATCGATCGACTTCATTAAGCGGGTCATTGCCGTCGCGGGAGATACCATCGTAATAAAAAACAAAAAGATTTTCATCAACGGATCTCCCATGAATGACCCTTACGGCGTCTACACCGACAATCTTATCATACCCCCGTCGGTTCAGCCGAGGGACAATTTCGGCCCTGTCACCGTTCCCGAGGGACACATTTTTGTCATGGGAGACAACCGAGACAGCAGCTATGACAGCAGATTCTGGGGTTTTGTCAACTGCCGGGATATCCTCGGCGAAGCCTTCATTATTTACTGGTCATGGAACAGCGATGTAAATTCGGTCCGGTGGAGCCGGCTGGGCAAAATTATCCGTTAAAACAACTTGACTTTCTTTTGAGCCCACTGGTATAAACTATAGCAATTAAACGTGATCAGGGTGCAGTAATGCTCGACGTAATTCCTACATACAGATGCCGGCAGAGCCTTCTCAGATAATGGGAAGGCTTTTTTTTCGCGTATAATGTGACGGAGCCGACATCTCATCAAGAGGATAATGCAATGGAAACAAGCAAAATCATCATGGATGCTGCCGGGATCGAACGGTCCCTGACAAGGATATCCTGTGAGATTATTGAAGAAAACAAAGGTGTACAGGATCTTGTCATTATCGGGATTCAAAAGGGAGGAGTGTTCCTGGCACAACGGATAGCCGGGAAAATCTCAGATAGCGAACACGCCAAGGTCCCTTTCGGTGTCCTGGACATAACCCTCTACAGAGATGATATTATGACAACCAGGATAAAGCCGAAAATGGGACGTACCGATATTTCATTTTCGCTGGACGACAAGAAAGTGATCCTCGTGGATGATGTCCTTTTCACAGGGAGAACAATCAGAGCAGCCATGGACGCGCTCATGGACTTTGGAAGGCCGAAACTGATCCGGCTGGCCGTACTTATCGACAGGGGACATCGCGAATTGCCGATTCGCGCCGATTTCGTCGGCACGAACCTGCCGTCATCCCTCTGGGAAGACATAGCAGTACATCTCACAGAATCCAGCGGCATTGACGAGGTTGTCATCGAGAAGAGTTAAACCTCGGTTATGGCGACACGCCGGGGGACGATACCTGAACATGTAATATACTATCCTGAGGCGCTGTTATGAAATTATCGAAAAAAGATATTCTCGGCATGAAGGAACTTTCGCGTGACGAGGTGACTCTTATCCTCGATACGGCCGAATCGTTCCTTGAGGTGTCAATGAGGAAGATTAAAAAGGTGCCCACCCTGAGGGGTAAGACGGTCATTAATTTTTTTGTCGAGGCGAGTACGAGGACACGGACATCTTTCGAAATCGCGGGCAAACGGCTCAGCGCCGACACGGTCAACATATCGGCATCCACCAGCAGCCTGGTCAAGGGAGAAACGCTGACGGACACGGCAAAGACCCTGGAAGCAATGAACCCCGACATTATTGTCATCAGGCACGGCGCCGCGGGAGCTCCCCATATGCTTGCCCGCATGATCAAACAATCAGTTATCAACGCCGGTGACGGTGCACATGAACATCCAACGCAGGCACTTCTCGATATGCTCACCATACGGCAGGAAAAAGGCGTCATTGGCGGTCTCACCATTGCAATTATCGGCGATATCGCCCACAGCAGGGTCGCCCGATCGAATATCATCGGCCTTACCATGATGGGGGCCCGGGTGACCGTCTGCGGGCCGGCAATGATGATCCCCCGTGACATTGAAAAGCTCGGTGTCCACGTATCACATCATATGGAGGAAGCGGTCAGCGACGCCGATATCATAATGATGCTGAGAATTCAGCTGGAACGACAAAACGAAAGCTTTTTCCCGTCCGATCGGGAGTACTCGCGTTACTACTGCCTGGACAGAGCCACCATCGAGAGGGCAAAGCCCGATGTGCTGGTAATGCATCCGGGGCCGATCAATAGGGGAATTGAGATTTCGCCCGAGATTGCCGACGGCACCCAATCGCTCATACTCAAACAGGTAACGAACGGCGTTGCAGTGAGAATGGCGTTGTTGTATCTGCTGGCAGGAGGAGAAGAATGAAACTGCTACTCACCGGTGGGAGGGTGATCGATCCTTCTCAAAACATAGATGAAAGGCGAGACGTGCTCATCGTCGACGGCATCATCGAGTGGTGCGACGAAAATGACGGCGCCGGTGAAGCCGGACGTGGAGATATACAGACGATTGACGTGTCCGGCATGATCGTCCTGCCGGGACTGATCGATATGCACGTTCATCTCCGCGAACCAGGGCACGAGTACAAGGAAACGATTCAATCGGGGAGCGAGGCCGCTGTTGCCGGCGGGTTCACCTCGATCGCCTGCATGCCCAATACGAATCCGATCAATGACACCAGATCGGTGACCGAATTTATTTTGAAACAGG
>JAFGWZ010000248.1 GCA_016936905.1 Deltaproteobacteria bacterium
GCCAACCTCACCGGAGCGCGGGGCGAGTCGGTTATGTTTAAGGATGCGGTCCTCAATCATGCGAAGGTCGTTCGGGCCGTATTCCCACATGTTGACATGTCCGGTACCGACCTGGTCGGAACGGACCTGAGCAGATCCCTCCTGATCGGCGCGCGTTTCACCGAGGCGGTCTTCAGCAGGACGGTCTGTTATAAAACGTTTTTTATCGATGCGGTCTTCACCGATGTCGTCTTTGACCACTGTGATTTTACGATGGCGCATTTTGACGAGGCCGATCTGTCCGGCGGCGAGTTGCGGACCTGCACGATAACCCAGGCGGGTTTCCCCCGGGCGAACCTTGCCGGGGCCGTCCTGAAAGGAGGAAACGCATACGCGGCCCGTTTCGTCGGAGCCGATTTGAAAGGGATCAACGTGACCGGCACATCGTTGGAAGCATCTGATTTTAGAGGCGGAAACCTCACTCAGGGTGACTTTTCCCATGCGGATCTCCGCCGCTGTATAATGAAAGACAGTAACTGCCGCGTTGCCCTTTTCGCCGGGGCCGATCTGACATATGCCGATTTGTCCAGAGCGGACCTCACCGCGGCAAATTTCAGCAATGCCGGGCTGACAGGGACAAAATTTCACCGGGCTGTCATGAAAAGAACGGTATGGGATGGTTCGAATAAAAAGGCGGCGCTCTTTACCGATCCCGATCTTGAGGAGGCAGAAGAATGGAAACCGTCCATGTGAGAAGTTCGATGAGACGAACGGATTTGAAATAAAAGGAGGAACTATGGAAAACATGGCCCATGTCAAACCGATGGAGGCATTGATTACCTGCGGATATGTGAAGGGGTATGTCGATGCATTTTACACGGTGACCTGCCGGGGAGGGACCGTCCGGGCCGAGCGGGCCGCCGGCTGCCTGCTGGAGCCGGAAGTTGATGATCTGGTGCTTATCTGTCGTGACGAGGAAGGTCGGGGGTTTATCCTCAGTGTTCTGAAGCGGAGAAAAGGCGAGGGGAAATCATCGCTGTGCCTTTCGGGTGATACGGTGCTCGACATCAAGGGAGGAGCGCTCACGGTCAGTGCCGAGAGAGTCGATCTGCGAGGAAGGCGGCAGCTTTCCGCATCGGCTCCGGCGATTGAGATCAAGGCTGTCAAAGGTACCGCCCTGTTGGGTGAGCTGTCATTTCTTGCCGGGACACTTCGAGGAAGCATCGGAAAGGTAATGACGAAAATCGGAAGCATGGAAACGACGGCGGAGCGGCTCATTCAAAAGGTGAAACGGTGCTATCGCGACGTGGAGGACTTCGAAGAAACCCGGATCGGAAGGGTACGATACCTCGTGAAAGGGATGTTTTCCCTCCGGGCGAAAAACACCGTCATCGAGTCGGAAGAAGCCGTCAGGATCGACGGGGATAAGATATATCTTGGTTAAGGGGGGATGACATGTTCTGTGTGACACTTCAGGGCGGCATGTGCTTCGCCTTTCCCGACGTCTGTAATACGCCGTCACCGGCGGGGCCTATCCCGATTCCCTATCCGAACATATGTCAGGGCGCGACGGCCGATTCTTCGACGGTCGCCCAGAAGGTTTACATCGACGGGATGCAGGCCTGCACCATAAAAACCAAAACTCCGATGAGCAACGGCGACGAAGCAGGCGTCAGCGGCGGTATCGTTTCGGGGAAAAACATGGATGAGGGGCAGTTTACCCAGGGAAGCACCAAGGTCTACGTGGAGGGTTCCCCGGCAGTCAGACTGACGAGCCCAACCAAGCAGAACGGTTCCAGTTCCAATGCGGTTGGTGCCGCTATCGCCCCCAGCCAGGTAAAGGTCATGATCTTGAGTTGATCGGGGCAGATCAACGGAAACGATTCTCATTATACGATGGCATTTATTGTCCGAAAGATGCTTGACAGCACACTGCGAATCGTGTGAGAAGTTTGTCGGCAGATAAAAAAGACATACTTCGTTTCGTGGCAGATAAAACGGCGTTTTCGATGTATCGGGTGCGTCCATAATACGTAATAAAGAGCAAAACAGTCCTCTGATACCTGGCATCATTTTAGCGGCTGAGTCATCCATAGAAGAGTGATCAATTGAAGTCCGGGGGTTTTTAAATAAACACGTTTCGCAGGTCGGGGATCACGTCGCATTACAATCATTTCAAAATTTGTTGAACAATACGGGGCAAGAAGTGCCTGGAAACGGCATGGGTATCCCATTCCCGGCCTCGGAAATTCAGGTCGTGGAAGCGGGAAAAAAACGCTTAATTTCTAACGGAAAACATCCGATCAGACATATATTGTTATTTGCTGATTTTTATCAGAGTGTCCCGATACAGTAACCAAGGATAACATGCCGTCCCGGATTGACCGGCCGGTTTCGTTATTAAAGAAATATCCATTTGCCGAAAAGAAAACCTGACGATCAAGACCATGAGCGTTTTTCAAGAGTAAGGAAGTATTGTCGGAAGAAAGCAGGGGGGCAGGATGAACAAGAAAAATGTAATCACAACGATAAAGTTACTGTGTGCTTTTGCCATGGTACTGGCTTTTTTCGCAGGGGTTGCATCGGGGGCTGACCTTTCAGAAATAAAGAAGAACGGAGTTTTGAGGCATCTGGGGGTGGCCTACGCGAATTTTGTCACCGGAAGTGGTGACGGGATTGATGTGGAAATGGCAAAGCTTTTTGCTCAGCACCTGGGCGTAAAATATGTGTACGTCAAAACGTCATGGAAAGATGTAATCGGTGACCTGACGGGAAAGAAAGTCGCGGCCAGTGGTGAAGATATCAAAATCATCGGGGATGTCCCCGTCAAGGGGGATATGATCGCCAACGGTTTTACCGTGCTCCCGTGGCGTCAGAAAATAGTGGACTATTCCATCCCGATGTTTCCTACGCAGGTCTGGGTGCTGGCCCGGGCGGATTCTCCCATGAAACCGATCAATCCGTCCGGTGACACCGACATCGATATCTTTTCTGTGAAGGCCCTGTTAAAAGATTGCACGATTTTTGGCGTGGCCAAAACATGCCTCGACCCCGAGCTCTATGGGATAAAGGATGCCGGAGCCAAGATTAAGCTGTTTGAAGGTAATCTGAATGACCTTGCTCCCGCCGTGATCAATGGTGATGCCGATGCGACCCTTCTCGACGTGCCTGATGCCCTGATTGCACTGGAAAAATGGGGGGGCAAGGTCAAAGTGATAGGCCCGGTTTCTCATGTGCAGTGTATGGGGTTCGCGTTTGCCAAAACATCGCCCCGGCTGTTGGAGGCCTTCAATAACTTTTTCAAAGTGTGCAAGGATAATGGAACGTATGTGCGCCTTGTGAGAAAATATTACCCGGCGGTCTTCAGATATTATCCCGAATTCTTCGAGAAAAAATAGAGAACCCATATAATGTCCGAAGAAATTGGCCATTTATTTTTGATTGTGATGATGTAACCGAGGTTCAAATGCAACCCGACCAGGCATCAAGGGAAAATAAAATAAAACTTGCCGGTATTGTTTCGGTATTTTTGCTGATCGGGTTGATATGTTTCCTGCTGTGGGAGAATTACACGTCGCTGGTGAGGATTCATGGTTCGGCCCTTACCCAGTTGGGGTACGACGCGGATAAGCTGGCAACGACGGCGAGCTACTTTTACTCAGAGCGGAAGGATGATTTGAAGGATCTCGCGAAGGGCCGCGAACTGTCCATTTTCTTCGAAAACAAGGCGTTGGGAATGTCAATGGAATACGGGTTAAGGGCCAGCCTCATCGCCATTAGCAGAAGTTTTGAAAGACTGCTCAACGAAAAAGAGTTCCACGGTGAGAACATTTATTCACGAATCGTTTTTATAGACAGCAAAGGGGTATTGCTCGTTGATTGCCAGTCATTAAAAAGTGCCGACAGGGAATCCGGGAAAGACTGGAAGGGATATCTTGCCCCGGATAGTTCCGAGCCGGTCATCATCGCCGAACACTATGGCAGGTTGTTAAGTGTGGCGGTTTCCACCCCCTGTTTTTTTAAAGACCGGTATGTTGGACAACTTGCGGCATGGATATCACCAAACTCAATTTACAAGTATTTTGTTAAAACGGACGATGAATCCTCTCAACGTTTATATGGCATCGTTTGCCCTGAAGGCAGCCTGCATTTCGAAACGACGGGAGACCTTATAACCCCTTATAACGTTCCGTTTGATTTTGCCAAAGCGGAAAGCTGGAAACCTTATCGGTTTTATGCGGTCCATTCTGATGGTACAAAATCGGATATGATCACCATCCGGGTTCCGGTCAAGGACACTCCGCTTTCACTGGCAGTGGTGACCACGGCTTCAGAGGTGTTCGGCGGCGTGTCTCCATGGCATCTCCCGCTGGCCATGGGGTTATTATTTGTGGTCATTTTGATTATGATTGCATACCTGTGGCGGCTCAATGACCGCAGCGAAAAAGACCTGCGGGAGAGGGAAGAGAAATACCGCACATTCTTTGAGACGTCACGGGACTGCGTCTTTATTACTTCCCTAGACGGCGGATGGATAGACATGAACGATGCCGCTGTGGAATTGTTCGGTTATGCGGACAAGGATGAGTTGCTCAGCCATAATGTAGGAGAGTTGTATGAGAACCCGGAGGAGAGGGAAAATTATATCTGTCTGCTTGAGCAGCAGGGTTTCGTCAAGGAATTTCCTGTCGATTTTCGAAGGAAGGATGGCGGCGTTATCAATTGTCTTCTCACGGGAGTGGCAAAAAAAGACAAAACGGGAAACGTGACGCAGTCCCAGGGCACAATCAAGGACATAACCGAACAGAAACAGCACGAGGAAGAGAGACAGAGGCTGGAAACCAAACTTCAAAACGCCCGCAAGATGGAAGTCCTGGGAACCCTTGCGGGGGGAGTAGCACACGATTTGAACAACGTTCTCGGCGGAATTGTAGGCTACCCGGAGTTGCTGTTGATGGATCTCCCGGAAGACAGCCCGTTGAGAAGGCCTATTATGACCATACAGAAATCGGGAGAAAAGGCGGCGGCGATTATCCAGGATATGCTGACGCTGGCAAGAAGAGGGGTCAGTACCAGGGAGGTTGTGAATTTAAATGATATTATATCCAATCATCTGAAAACACCGGAGCATGAGAAATTAAAATTCTTCCACCCCCAAACAAAGATTGTAACGGACCTCGAAGAAAATTTACTGAACATCATGGGTTCCCCCGTTCATCTCTCCCAGACGGTGATGAATTTGATATCCAATGCGGCAGAGGCCATGCCCGACGGGGGAACGATTGTCGTATCAACCCAAAACCGGCATATCGACAGGCCCATAACCGGTTATAAGTGTTTAAAAGAGGGTGATTATGTGACACTTACGGTTGCTGACACGGGCGTCGGGATTCCCGCGGAGGACATGGAAAGGATATTCGAGCCTTTTTATACGAAGAAGGTAATGGGAAGAAGCGGAACCGGTTTGGGCATGACGGTTGTGTGGGGGACGGTGGAAGACCATGGCGGATATATAGATATTCAAAACAATGGGGGAAAGGGAACGGCATTTATACTTTCTTTCCCTGTCACGAGAGAAAAATCCGCAAAAGACGAACCTCCGTTATCTATTGAACGCTATGCGGGCCGGGGAGAATCCATCCTGGTTGTGGATGACGTGGAGGAACAGAGGAAAATCGCCTCAGGAATGTTGATAAAACTCGGGTATTCAGTCACGGCCGTTTCCAGCGGTGAAGAAGCGGTAGAGTACATGAAAGACCACTCAGCGGATATACTGGTCTTAGATATGATCATGGATCCCGGGATAGACGGACTCGAGACATACGAGCAGATCCTCACAATGCATCCGGATCAGAAGGCCATCATCGCGAGCGGATTTTCGGAATCGGACCGTGTCAAAGAGGCACAAAAACGTGGCGCGGCAACGTATGTAGCAAAGCCGTATTTGATGAAGCAAATCGGAATCGCCGTCAGAGACGAACTGGATACATGACGGTCTGTAAATAAAGTGGTTTTTTATATCGCGGATAAAACCGCCGCGATTGGTTCATTGATCAAATCTTCCTCCGGTAAAGATGACCCGTTTCCGCGAGGTGGTCTTTCTTTCTGGCTTTCAAGCCGGATAAAGTTTATAATCCCACGTTAAGCGAACCTCACAGCCTGGTCGGGGAATACCCGCAGTAAGGGGGTATCTATGGCTCAGCGTTATCCTCAGGACAACTACATCAATCTGGGACCGCTCACCGCCCGTTACTGGCAGCGAGGAGACAAGGGTTCGCCGGTCATATTGATACATGGCCTGGGTGCCTCGGCGGATATCTGGATGCATAATGTTGACGCGCTGGCGCGGCGGCATCGGGTCTATGTGCCGGATGTGGTGGGATTCGGGAAAACAGATAAACCGGATACGGAATATACGGCGGCCCTCTTTTCGACATTCATCAGCGATTTTATGAGGGCTCTGAACATCGAGCAACCGACATTGATCGGCAATTCTCTCGGCGGCGGCATCGCGCTCCAGTACGCCCTGCTCTATCCGGAACGGGTCGATAAGCTGGTGTTGGTTGACAGCGCTGGTTTCGGTTTCGACGCGCCGATTTCACTGCGGCTCGTATCCCTTCCGATTGTGGGCGAACTCCTGACCCGGCCCGGTCGGTTTGAGGCGTATTTCTACTTCAGGCATGCCGTCCATGACCCCGCGGTCCTGACCAGGGAATTTGTCGATACCTATCAGGAAATCCACTCCCTGCCGGGAAACCAGGAGGCGCTGCTCAAGGTGATCCGTTCCGTCCTTTCCTTCAGGGGCGGCAAGACGGAAATGCTGGGGCCGGTGATGAACAATCTCCACCGCATCACGAATCCGACGCTGATCCTCTGGGGAAAGCACGACAGGGTTCTGCCGCTCAAGCATGCCGCGGTAGGAAAAGAAAAAATTCCGAACGCCGAACTCTACGTTTTTGACGACTGTGGACACATGCCTCAATACGAAAGGCCGGATGAGTTCAACCGGGTCGTTGAGGAATTCCTGTCTGAATAAACACAGCAGAGATTAACGGTATCATTTATTACGGGCGACGCGTCATGAAGATCCTGAAATCACCTTGACACCCGTTTTGTATCTTCATATACTCTCCCCGTTACATAGAACGCAGTGCCTTCTCAATGATGCCGGGAACTTAAAGGATCGGGACGGCTCTCCGGCGTGAAAAGCTGACAAGAGATTATCGAGAGGGCGGCTGGAAGTGAGTGCCGTGAAACCGTGGAAAAGATGTGTCGCGCTTATTGCGGCGGCATTCCTGTTTGTTACTGCCGGATGCGCCGTGGTGACACCGAAGAAAATTACAATCTGCGAGATGCGGCAGTGCGCCGTGATCAAGGATACAGACCCCAAAGAGGACCTGCTCCTTAAGCTCTATAACCTCTTTCAATCAAACCTGAACAGGGATCTGACCTTATACGAAACCGAGCCCGGAGCCATCGTCAATGCCGCGGAAAAGGATTCCTATTTCGATAAGGGGTTCTCTTTCTACGTGCAGGGCGGGCCCATGCCCGGGGTGGCCACGGTCAAGACGGTAAGATTTACCGATATTGTCTACATTGACCGGGAAGCCCTCGAAATCAAGTTGAAGGTGAAGCCCCGGGGGACCTGGAATGTCACCCCTCTATGGTTTGCAGAGGCGGAGGCCGTCCTGAAGATTAAATCGGCGCGGGAGATTCATTACGAAAGCACCTATCTCCTTACCTGGATGATCGTCGGCACTTCCCTATGGGCTCATGACTGGATGATCGACTACATCGATCTGGACAGGAAGGTTTTAGGGGGATACTACGCGATTAAAGGGGCCGGCCCCCTGACGCTCGGCGGCGGAACGGGGTACATGCAGATATCCTTCGAAGAGGCTCTGCCGTTGGAGAAGCCGGCGGGCGCTGTCGTGGCCGGTGTTGAGAAGAAGGAACCGGTGGAGTCAAAAGCTGCTGCCGAGGCTGTGCCTGAGGAGACGTCCAAGGAAGCGCCTCCCGAACTTGCCTACAAGGTCTCGGTTATCGACGCTTCCGGCGATAACATCTTTGACGGAGGCGAGGAAGTTTCCCTCAAGGTTGAAGTAGAAAACAAAGGGAAGGGCGAGGCGAAAGACGTCCAGGTGTCCCTTTCCGGGAATGACAACGTGGCCCGCTATTTCGACGGAAAGCGCTATCTTGGGAACATGCAGGCCGGGCATAAGAAGACGGCGGAGTTCAAGGCGGCCCTGCCGCTGAACGTTTCGGCGGCCACGGGCGAACTGACTGTCAGAGTACGGGAAGGACGCGGTTTCTCCCCCGCCGAGTCGAGGACGTTGAAAATTGCCATGAGGCCGGGCACCGTGACCGAAAAGGTCGAGGTCATATCGGCCATACCGAATCTCGTCTTTTCAACGAAACTGACTGATCAGAACAATAACCGGGTGCTGAACGCCGGTGAGGAGATAACGCTGCAGGTCGATGTGGAAAATAAAGGTGAAGGTCCCGCCACGGATGTCCAGGTCCTCCTCTCCGGGCATCCGATGCTCATCGGCCTTCTGGGGAGCGCAAAAGCCCTTGGCAACATAAACGTGGGTGAGAGGAAAACGGCACTATTCAGGGCAATACTGCCCCATCAGATCGCCTCGGAGACGGCGACGGTCCGCATAGAGATCAGGGAAGGGCAGGGCTTCGCGCCGCCGGAGAGAAAGGTATTGCAGGTTGCGATGAAATCGGCGGAAGTGAAGGATGTCGTTGAGGTCATATCGGAGGTCAACGTGGACGACATCCCCGCCAGGATAAAAGGATTCGAAAACAAAGACGATTATGCCGTCCTCTTCGGAATCAGCAAATACCGTGAAGAATCGATCCCGGAGGTGAAGTACGCGTCGAGGGACGCCGATGTCATGGCGAAGTACCTGGAGCGTCTCTCCGGCATCCCGAAGGCCAATATTATGGTCTTGACGGATGAGAAGGCGACGAAGAGCGACCTGGAGGCGTACCTGGAAGACTGGCTTTCGAGAAGGGTAACAAAAAAGTCCAGGGTGTTCGTCTACTATGCAGGGCATGGCGCTCCCGACCCGCAGGGCAGGGACGCCTACATCGTTCCATACGAGGGGAACCCCGACTTCCCGTCAAAACTGTACCCCGTGAGCAGGATGTACGCAGCTCTGGACAAACTGCCCGCCCGTGAGGTCATTGTGATACTCGACAGCTGTTTCTCCGGGGCGGAGGGGCGGAGTGTCACCAGCAAGGGGACGAGGCCGCTGGTCATCACCATGGAAGATAAGATTGCCAAAGAGGGCAATATCGCGGTTCTGGCCGCGTCTGAGGGAAACCAGATAAGTTCCGATTACGATAAAGTCCGCCACGGCCTGTTCACATACTACCTCCTGAGGGGGCTCCGTGGAGATGCGGATGTGGACAAGACGGGGTATGTCGATCTCGGATCGCTGTATCGATTTGTGAAGACGAAGGTCGAAGAAAAGGCGTCGCTCGAATTCAACCGGGATCAGACGCCGGTGCTGCTTCCTTCAGGGCCGGAGGCGGCGGGTGTGAAGATGGATACACTCATAGCGAGAACCAGGTAAGGCGATAAGGCATTAGAGAAACATTCGCAGCTTGATATGATAAGGAGGGGAAATGGGCATCTTTTTAAGTTTTTTGCCGTGGATCGCGTACTGGGTTATGAGCGGCCGCGATAATCATCAAACAGCAGCCGTGGCCGCAACGGTGATTGTTATTTTCTTGAACGTCAGAGACATCAAAAGGCGCAGCATAAAGATTCTCGACCTGGGCACGCTTATATTCTTCATCCTCCTGACGGCAATTTCCTTTTCATCCGAGGCCGAATGGGTCGATCATTATTCTGCGTGCCTCAGCGACGGGGCAATGTTTCTTATCTCTCTGATATCGCTGGTCATTGGGAAACCATTTACCATTCAGTATGCCCGCGAACAGGTAGATCCGAAGTTCTGGGATACACCGGGATTTTATGCCACGAACCGCACCATCAGCATGGTATGGTGTGTCTCATTCGCTCTTAACACCGTTTTAACGTATCTTTACGTGAGGCATCCTTACATGATCGACTGGGTAATCCATATCCTTATCCTTGTCGGCGCGATTAAATTTACTGCCTGGTACCCGGACTTCGTAAAGGCGAAAGCGATGAAACAGGAAACGGGAACCGTTGCGTAATCGGTGGACGGGATGCGATAAGGCTCGCGCCGCCCGGGGACTGGCCCCGCTGATGCCCGATTCGCGGCATGAACCCCATCTGCCGAAAGCGGCATAAGGGAAGGAGTTTCTTAATCCATCTCTTTGAGTTTTTTGAGGAGGCCTCTCGCCTTTTCTATTTCGGTTTTGGCTTTTTGATGATCGGGATTCAGAATAAGAGTTATGCGCCATTCTTCGATGGATTTTCTGATATTTTCATCAATGTAGAATTTAACCCCCTGCCGGTAGTGCGCCTCCGCTTCCTCATCCATTTGCTCAAAGAATTTGATCGCTTCTTTGTTCGTGATATCTTGCTCCAATACCAGCTTTGCCTGGGCGATGGCCTGTTCATATTTCTTGTTATTAAATAAATACACGGCTTTGTACATCAGTTGGTCAAGATTGATCCCGGTTTTTTTCTCCGGTTCGATTTCATCGGTACTTTCCGGTTCGGTTTCAGTCACCCTTTCCGGTTCCTCCGATGGAATGAGTGAAGCCATGGGTAACTTCAATGTCGTGCCCTGTTTGAGCGGAGTGTTCTTTTCGAGGTCGTTGAAGTAAGTGATAAGGAAATCGATGTTGGGATTTTCATAGGTTTTATCGGCGATTTTTTTCAGGGTATCGCCCTTTTTTATCACGTAGGTCGTATAGACCTTTTCCCTGAGGTTATTCTTTATGTAATCGAGGGCCTTACTGTTTTTGCTGTCGTAGCTGAGGCATAAGAGGAATTCCCGGCGAGCCTGTCTGATCGATCCTTTTTTATAAAACGCCACGCCACGCTTAAAATGCCGGTCGGCCTTGAAGGCGATGCTTTTTTCAAGCGATTTTACCTTGTTCAGCGCATCCTGATCCCCCGGTTTGAAAGCGCTGACGATCTTCCAGTTCTTCAGCGCCTCGTTCAGCTGTCCCTTCTTTTCGCATTCCGTGGCAATCGCCATGTATTTTCCGGGGAATTGTTCGAAGGGGTCCTTGAGTACCTCAGGCACCGATGGTTTGGATATGCCGGCACACCCCGCCATCAGCGCTATGAGAACACAGATGCACGCAGTCTTTAAATGGCGGACCGTGATAATTATCGTAACGCCCTCCTGCTGTAAACAGTCAGATTCTTTTCGAATTTCTTTAAACTCATGTCGCCGTAAATAACGGAACGGTTGATTCGATAGGGGCTGACAAAGAAAGGACTGCTTCCCCGGTCGACGGTAAATGCGCCCCGGTATCCCCGTTTCCTGAGCAGTGCGATAACGAGGGGGTTCGTGTTGCCGTATGGATAGGCGAGGTAGCGTACTTTCTTCCCAAGCCGTTTGCGAATGGTGTCCTCGGATACCTCCAGTTCTTCCTTCAGGTTCCGGAAATATGTTTCAAATGATTCTTCTTTTTCTTTATTCCCGAGATCACGGTGAGTTTTTGTGTGATTCTGCATATCGATGCCGTTTTTCATCATCTCGCCGACCTGATCCCACGAAAGGGTTTTTTTCGATCCCGATATGAGATCGGTGTAAACGAAGAGCGTCGCCGGGTATCGGTACTTTTTAAGGATCGGATAGGCGATATCGTATACGCCCTGCCATCCGTCATCGATGGTGATCACGCACGACTTTCTGGGAATGTTGATCTTGTAATCAATGAAGTCGAAAAACTCGTCCAGGGAGATAACGTGGTAGCCGAGATCCTTCAGGAGCTTCATCTGAGCCTCGAAATCGGCTTTTTTGACGGTCATCTTGTCCGACCTGTTATCGGAGAAGTTATGGTATGCGAGAATGGGAACGGTCTGGTAGCCTCGTGGCGTCAGCCCCCCCGTTACCTCTGTCGTGAGAGGAATAATGAGCTGCTGCCCGGGCTTCAGGACGTCGAGGTTGTTGTAGTCGGCGATTACCCATCCTTTTGACGGGTCATTCAGATATTTTGAAGCCAGTGAAGAGAATGTATCATTCTTGCTTGCTATGACGGCGATGAAACCGGGAAAAGACCGACGCTGCGGCATGAGGGCGGCGCATCCTGACAACATCGACGTCAGCAGGATGAAAATGCATATGAGCAATGTCGTCTTCCGCCTGGTACTCACGGGGGCGCTCCCTTAGTCCTCCGACCTGATGCTCGTTACCCTGAAGCACTCGATCAATTGACTCTTCCCCTTCACCTTCTGAGGGGGAAGGGCCTCCACGGTAACAATGTCAGAGGTCAGTTCATAGACGCTCTTGCTGATGATCACCTCTCCGGACCCGGCGAGTGAGTTGAGCCGGGAGGCAACGTTCACGCTGTCGCCGATGATGGAATATTCCATCTTGACCTGGGAACCGAGATTCCCCGATACGACGACACCCGAATTAATCCCGATACCCACCTGGGATACGAGTTCATTACCATTATTGCCGGCCTCGTGCAATGTTCTTTGCATTTCAACGGCGGCTCTCACCGCTCTCTCGGCGTGATCGGCCTGGGGCAAAGGTACGCCGAAGACACCGAGGACGGCATCTCCGATGAATTTATCGACGTATCCGCCATTATCCAGGATGGATTTCGTGGCAATGGCAAAGTACTCATTGAGGGATTCGACGATCTTTTCCGGTTCCCTGCTTTCAGAGTAAGATGTAAACCCCCTGATGTCGGTAAAAAGAATCGATGCTTCGTTCCTGGTGCCCTTCAGCCAGGTTTTACTCGGATCTGCCATGATCATCTTTAATATGGCGGGGCTCACGTAACGTCCGAAGGTATCCTGAAGCAATGATTTCATTTTCAGCTCGTGGGACATGAAATTGAACGCCAACGCGAGGTTTCCAAACTCATCCTGCCTCCGCATCCTCACCTGATGGTCGAAGTTTCCTTTGGCAATTTCCTGGGTTGCCGTGACAAGCTTGTCGATCGGTTTTGAAAAGTTGATGCCCAGAACGATGGACATCCCGATCCCGAGGATGATGATAAAAAAGCTGAGGAAAATGATAAACGATTTCTCGTTCTGTATCTGCTTTTGTATGAAGTCGAGGGATATGCCGATGTTTACCTCTCCCAGGTGTTTGTCTTTGAAGGTTATCGGCCGTGATAAATTCAGGATTTCCGAACCGGCGGCGTCCGTGTACCGATAATAGGTCAGGTCTCCCTCCTGTGACATATCTCTGGCGTTTTCAAGGGGTGCAAATTTCGTCCCGATCTTGTTGAAGTCGGTGTGGGCCTTGATCATTCCTTTTTTGTCGAGAATAAACGCGTAGCTTACACCTTCTACCGAAGCGGATTCCTTTATCAGGGTGTTCAACCGGAGGATATTGTCGTTGATAAGAGGAACCTTTGCATTGTTGGTGAAATAGGAAAGGTTTATCTTGCCCATCTTTATGGTCTGCTGATAGAGGCGCCCCTTCTCCCGATCAAGAACAAAATAACTCAATGTCATGATGGTAAGTCCCACGATAAAAAGAACGGCGATGGCCAGCTTGACCATAATGGGCGGGTGGAGGTACGATTTCTTGCCGCGATAGGAGATACGGCTCTTCGTAATCAGCTCATCGATATTGTCGGAGAGAGATTTTGCCGATATCTTATAGTACCGGTTGATGCCGTTGATAATCTGGTCTTCGGTGGCGTATCCGAGCGATACGATGAGCTCGCCCATTCGGATATTCTTGCCCTCCTGTTTCAGCCGTTGTGTCTGAATTGCCAGCGCGTTTTTAAGCTGGTTTTCAGTGATGACGTTTTCAGCGATGAGGGCGTCACCGAAAAGGAGAACATAAGGGTTCTGGTCCTTGTCGTCATCCGCATCTTCTTTCTTCCACGGCAGATACGGAGAGACGAACGCCTTGATGGTGGAAAGATAGTGAGTGATCTTGGAAAAATCGACATCGGGGTTTTTAAATTTCATCTTTCCTCACCGAAACCGTGCCGATTACCCTTTTCGCGCCGTTTTCCAGATATTTGAGCGCTTCATGGTATGTGGGAAGCTGAGTCCCGCTCATGACGCCTTCGGACCCGTAACATTTCATCTCTTACGCTTCCCCCTCATTGAAATGTGACAGGACCGTTTTCGGAATGAATAGTATAGAAATTACAGCATGTTTCTGTCAAGACAATTTGTCTGGTTCATGTATTTCCCCCCACAAGGGGACAGAGCTTTTTCCGATGAACGGCTCTTAAACGTAATTATCCGCCATTGGAGGCGGTGATGTCCGAGATATCGGTCTTTAATGATAAAAAAGGGATGCCGCTGGTGAACGGCACCCCTTTATGCTTATGTCGCAGTACAGCGCCGCCTCTTTGCGATGCCTGCCCGCTAATTGAGATCGAGATAGATCGTCCTCATTACCTTGTCGATCGCCAATCTCATAGCCTCGGTGGCTTTCTTGTTGTCGAAGCTTTCACCGCCGCCGAACCCCATGACTGAAACGTGGGTGCTCTTCAGGACACCCTCGGCGGTATCGGCAAAGACGATTTCTCCCGTTTCGATACTGACCGCCCTGACGTCAACCGCTGCGCCGTAACCCTTTTTGCCGACACTGGCAAATCCGCCCGCGTGAAATCCCGTCTGGGATGTCCCGTACTCGGTCACCGCGCCGGTGAGGATATATTTTACGCCGATCATCTTGCCGATCCTGACCGCCGTGGTCGTATCGACGGCTCCGCTCTGCTGGAATCCCTGTTCCTTCATGATGCTCGCCAGCTTATTCCGCTCATAAACGCGGAACTTTTTTGTTTTCACCAGCGATGTCGTAAGCATATCGGATGCTCCCTGTCCGACGCGCCAGTCATATCCCGGGACCTTGGTTTCAAAATCCATGATGGCGATGGAAATCTTTTTGCCCGAATAGGCCGGCAGCGGCTGCTCGGTTCCTTCGTCGTCTTTTGCGGATTCTCCTCCCATGCCCGCGCACCCGAAGGTGATGAAAATAAGGGCGAGCAGTCCCCACATCAGTACATTTTTTCTCATAACTATCTATCCCTCCATCCGACTTTTAATGGTTATGGAGCCCGGTTACAGGAACACATTGATAATCTCATCGTCGATCCGTGACATTCCGCAACCGGCATCCGGTCTGACAGTGAACAACAAAAAAATTCTATAGAATCGGTCCGGTCTTTGTCAATGTTTATTTTTCCAGGACTGAGTACGAGAGGGCCTATTCATTCCTTGCCCTCAAAAGAGAAAAGATGATAAGTGTCACTGAAGCGTCTTTTGACGTACATCAGGAAAGGATACAATGCGATGATGCAAATCCAGCAAAGGTTTCTTTACGCACTTACAGTGGTGTTCTCTGTCGTGCTGATTGTGACGTCGTCCCCGGCGGGCGACATATTGAAGGCGGATGATGTGATTGCCGTCGTCAACGGGACCTGTCTCAACCGTGGTGACTTTGACCGGGAAATGAACAAGGTAATGATGCAGATCATGCAGAGAGGGAAGTCCCTGGAAGGGCTCGACGGGGTGCAGCTCGAGGCGGAGGTGCTGGAAAGCATGATCAACCGGGAGCTTCTTGTTCAGGAAAGCCGGAAAACAAGCAGTGAGGTCACCGAAAAAGATGTGAACGAACACCTTGAGAAACTCAAGGCGAACTATCCCGGCGACGATGAATTTAAGAAGATTCTCGCCCGGTCAAATATGTCCGAGGCTGATATCAAGGCCCGGATAAAAGATGAACTGGTCCTTCAGCGGTTTATTGATACTCGATTTGTTCAGGAGGTTACGGTTTCGGATAAGGAAATGAAAGAATTCTACGAACAGCATCAGGCTATGTTCAAGGAGCCTGAGCAGATTCGGGCCAGTCATATTCTGATAAAAGTCGATGCAAATGCAACGGATGAGGAAAAGGCTAAAGCGAAGAAAAGACTCGTCGAAATAGAAGAACGATTGAAAAAGGGCGAAGATTTCTCTACCGTCGCCAGGGAATTATCCCAGTGTCCCAGCAACGCCAACGGAGGCGATCTCGGTTATTTCCGGCGGGGACAGATGGTCAAGCCTTTTGAAGACGCGGCATTCTCACTGAAGC
>JAFGWZ010000249.1 GCA_016936905.1 Deltaproteobacteria bacterium
ATCTCTGATTATTTCGGCAAATTGATGGTCCTCGTGAGCCGTTCCGAAACTCACGAAAAGCCTGTTCCTGCCGATCCCCGCCGTATCGAGGAGGTCCCTGAAGAGCTCCATCCGTTTGATGGCGGCGTGATTGGCGTCATTGAAACGACACCCTCCCACATGGCATCCCATCACCGCCACCCCGTCGATACCGCTTGCCAGCGCCCTGATTATCGCGTCGGTTTCCACAAAGGCGGCACACTCCACCGGAATCACCCTGAAATTCACCGGAAGAGGCATCCGTTGTCTTCCCGCCCCGTCGGCACCGATAAGGCCGCACCATTTACAGGCAAAGACGAGTATGTTCGGTTCTCTCTTCGTTTCGGTATTCATGTCAGCTCGATTGACGACCTTCCCATCGCTTCTCTTGTTCCCGGTTCCGCAGATCGTGACAACGACACCCGATCCCCGCACCTTTTAATAGGCTTTTTCGATCATCCCGCACACTGAGCGGTAATGGTATTCCGGCACCTGCATGCTGCCGTTGGGACACACGGAGACACAGCTTCCGCATGCCCTGCACCGCATCTTGTTCACCCTGCTTACGTACGGATACTTCCCGTCAACCCGCTGAAGGCGGCAGGCCTCGAAGGGACAGACTGTCACACAATTCCCGCATCCGGTACACGAGTTCGTATCGACACGGGCATTGCCGAATTTTAATCCCGGGACCCTGCTGAAACTCGATGCGGCAACGTATCCTTTTCTCAAGAGGGTGATCGCCTTCATCGCCGCTCCCTCCCCCTGGGCTATCGCCTGGCCAGAAGCCACGGGCCACCGGGCGGAACCGCAGATATATATCCCCTCCATCCATGTCTCGAGGGGATGCAGGGGATATATATCCTGAAAAAACCCGGAACGATCCAGCCCGATGCCGAGCATTTCCGCCAGTTTCCCGCTATCGTCGTTCGGTACCAGGGGTGTGCTGAGTACGGCAAGGTCGACGGAAATCGTTCTCGTAATCCCCGTCAGGGTATCATATACTTCGACGGCTTCAACATGATCTTCTCCCCTGATAGAGGGAGGATTGTTCTCGTCGAACCGGATGAATTGAATCCCCTCCGACAAAGCCCGTCTGTAATACGCCTCGAGCACACTGCCCGGGGTCATGACGTCACGATGGAGAATGAAGACCCCTGCCCGGGGATTTTCTTCACGGAGCCTCATGGCATTTTTTATACTGGTGGGGCAGCATATAGTGGAACAGTACGGCCGCTCCGGACAGCGCGCCCCGACACACTGAATAAAGACGGCACTGCCCGTTTCTACCTGTCCTTTTTTAAACCGTGTCTCAAGTTCCATCTGGGTTATGACATTTTTGGTTTCACCGTAATCGTAAAGCCCATGGGGAAGGAGCATTCTCGAACCGGTTGCCACAATGATGGCACCCGGCCGGATATAATGATCCTGACCTTCCGAGGTAAACAGCACTTTGAAACTGCCGGCATAGCCCGTAACGGAGGAAAGTTTTGCCCGGGGATAAAAGGTTATGGAAGAATTGTTTTCCAGCGCCTCCAAGTAGGGTTTGAGCTTCTCCGACGGGTCCGAATCGCCGGGATATGCCCGTGCGACAAGCCTGAGCATACCGCCTGCAACGGCGCTCCGCTCAAGGACGTGAACGGTGAAACCTGCCCCGGCAAGAGACGTGGCGGAGGCAAGCCCCGCGGGTCCTGCTCCGATAATGAGCGCCTCCGGCGATATTTTTACCGAAACATCGTCTGACTTTCTTTTATGCCTGAGCGATGCCAGTCCCATATGGATCAGACTTTCCGCCTTTCGGCTTGCTTCTTCGGACCTGTCACCGTGAATCCAGGCACACCCTTCCCTGATGTCCACCAGGTGCACGCGGGATCGCTCCACGCCTTCCTTTCCCAATGCACCGATAAGCTGATCCCCCCGGGCCAGTGAGGAACAGGCGGCAATCAGAACCTTGTCGGCATCTCCGGCTTTGATCAATGAAGCCGCCTTTTTTATGCTGTCGTCCAGACAGAGGGAATCAACGACCACCGTTGAGGACACGGCGGGATCGAGTATCAGCCTTTTCTCCAGAAAGCCGAAATCGATGATTCGATCTATTGCCCCGAAACAACGGCATAAGAACACAACAGCCCTGTCCATATTCTTTCTTCCTTCACGTCGCATTTTTAGCGACAACCCTCATTGCAACAGACGATGCCTGAACGGTCGATTCGGCGATATCCGCCGGCCCCACTGCAAATCCGCAGGCATGCCGGGACATATTATCCCGCGCTGTATCCACGAATCCTTCGGGATCGAGGTCCGGGACCGCCGGCCCTTCCTCAGCCCGCCCGGCAGTCGACGACTCCAGGTTCCCGTTCAGTACGACCATATCGAACCGCTCAATCTCCCGCTTTTGTGTCTCCGTATTTTCATACTTTACGGCAATGCCGTCTCCACCCGGCAGGGGATACATCAGGGACGGCCTTCCCCGTACAAGGGTTATGCCGCTCCCCTCGATCTCCCTGAGGG
>JAFGWZ010000250.1 GCA_016936905.1 Deltaproteobacteria bacterium
ACCGGGGGAGATAATCCCCTCAATCGTCATCCACCCTTTTCCCGCAGTTTCCCCCTGTTTAACAGTATTGTCAAGACGCGCGGAAACGCTGAGCAAACGGACGTTGGAAGGGGTAAGGCGGGACAGTTCTGTCAAAGCGGCAACTCCCCGGTAGCGGTCGCCGTATGCCTCGATATAGTCCCGGTCCTTTTTGATCTTTGAGATAAACAGTGGAATGACCTTCTTATCGACCTGGACACCCTGCCGGTACTGGCGTTCCAGGCTCGCCAGCATGGTCTTTTTCTTATCGGCCATGTTCCCGATCACCACGACCGCGCCGACACAGATGAGCAGGGCGGCCGCCAGCGCAATGAAGATCGATCGGTTGATCAGCTTGATATTGACCTGTTTTTTCTTATCCTTCTGTGTCATGAGGAAATTCGGCGTCCGCGCCCTTTCAGACAGCGCCGCACCGAGCGCCACGCTGTAGGGCGCCCTCTCCGACGCGGTCATGCCGGCGGTGCGGTCTTCCACAGAGGGATTATCAGGATCGAGGGGATCGAGAACGGCATGATCCACTGCCAGTTCCTTGCCGATATACGTCACCAGAGGTTCATACACTAGCGCCGAACTGGAAACATAGATAGCGGTAACCTTCTCATTCCCCAGGGTCACCGTGTAATGTCTGAATGTCCTGTCTACCTGGCGGACCAGACGATCGACGGCGGCATTCATCAATTTGAATATGGATTCATCGTCGAGGCCGAACCTCGATCGGATTTCTTCCGTGGTGGGAACGTCGGCACCCAGGCTGAAGACCAGGTCCCGGGCTTCCTCAATATCCATGATCAATTCTTCCACCGGGGCCGCTGACGAGACGGTGGTTTCCTCCTCTGACGTTTTATCCGCCCCCTCATTGTAGGTTTCCATCAGATCCATGATCATGCTGTTCATCCCCGCCCTGATGTCTCGGGTCATGACCAGGACCCCTTTATTGAATATGTCGATTCGAGACCAGTTTCGCCCTATATAAAGAGACGCCACTGTCTCTTCCTTCCGGGCGATCCATCCGGTGCCGAAGAGGTTCTGAATTCCGAAGGGGGATATAATCAAGCCCTCAAGAGAGTATCCTATACCCTCAAAGAGTTTCCGCATGTCGGCAACATCATCGCGGGGAGCTGCGTACACCAGGACATTCAGCTTGGTAACACCGCTTTCGATGACCTCGCCCTGTACCTTGAAATCCAGGATGCTCGTGCCTTCTTCGAGAGATATGGCCTTCTTGGCGTTCCATCTCACGGCGTTTTCCAACTGGCCCCTGGAAACTTTGGGTATCCTGATTGCCGACACTTCCGCCTTGGCGGACGACATGTTCGCCCATATACCGACGTTTCGCTCCTGTCCGCAGAATGAGTCGAGTTCCCGCTTTACAAATTCACCGAAGGCGGGAGTGTTTCTCGACCCATCGGCCGGTAAGGGCACGGTTCGATAATCGCAGAGCGTCCAATGATCCTCTGAATGTCTGCATACTTTTACGAGGAAAAGATGGCGGTATCCGAAATCGACTCCTACGGAGTGTGTCCCTCTCTGGGAAGTGAGCGCTTTGATCAGTGACGGTTTTTTGCCTGCCCGCTGCTGAGGGCGAGGCGTCATATCAGGGACATGGGGCGCCTTCTTGCGGCGTATGACTTCAAGCAGCTTTTCAGTCGAAGAAATCTCTTTTTTCAGTGTCAACGTTAATCCCCTCATGAGTCAGTATGACCATTGGATCACATGAACAGGAACGACCGCTTCATCTGCGGGGCGCCACCGGGGCATAGGTTCCCTTCCTTTACCGCGCCCCCTCTTTTTATGATCCTGAGCGTAACTGATATTGTAAGAATCTTCAAGAGTTTTTTTAAATAATTCACCCAGTTGCACCACGTCAAAGAACAGGCCCACCGGGAATGTCTCCGCGGCTGAACAGATGGTAACATGCTGTAATATAATGAGTTATTTCTCTCGCGCCGCCACGCTCACCCATCACGGCGGCGACGATTTCTATCTTCGACTCGAAATATGTTGCTTTTCCTTGCGATTGGTAAAGGAATAGCCTTGAAAGTTTAGGTCAATCAATGTATTATGCGTTTCACATCAAACGTTAGTATGCGGGACCTTTTATGACCTCCGAAGATAAGAAAGAGCGGGAACATACATCGAACGAGAAAAATAAAGTCCGCATAACCGATCACCTCGTGGTAATCGGAGTCGGTCTCGGTTTGTTCTACTGGCTCTTTGACGCCTTTTTCAATATCTTCATGGCCAAGTCGGGACTTAACCCCTTCGAGTTGTTGATTACACCCGAAGCGAGTCCAAGCTGGAACCGCCTGATTATTTTATGCCTGTTTATAATGTTCGGCGCTCACTCCCAGTATGTATTGAACGAGCGGAGAGAGGCGACCCGGAAGATGGAAAGGGATGCCGCCGCCCGGGAACGGTTTCAACGCCTCCTCTCGCCTGACCTCGCGGAAATGGTCGTCTCCGGTCAGCTTGAGGTCAGAAAGGGAGGTGAAAACCGCATCGCCACGGTGATGTTTGCCGATGTCCGCAATTTCACCGGCATGAGTGAAGACATCTCCGCTTCCGAAGTGCTCGCGCTCCTCAATGAATACTTCGAGCTTATCGTTGACATCGTCTTCCGTCACGGTGGAACGGTGGACAAGTATATCGGGGATGAGATCATGGTGCTCTGGGGGGCTCCAATCACCCATGATGATGATACCGTTCGCTCTGTCCGTGCCTGCCTGGAGATTCAATCGGAACTCGGACGGTTCAACAGGGAGCGGGAAGAGCAGGGGCTTCGAAGGGTAGAATTCGGCATCGGCCTGAACACGGGATCTCTCGTCGCAGGATACATCGGTTCGTCACGAACGATGAGCTACTCGGTCATCGGCGACAGCGTCAATATCGCCCACGGCCTCTGCATGGCCGCACACGGTTCGCAGATCATCTTTTCAGAAGAAACCTACGGACTGGTCAAGGATCTTTTTGACGTGAATGAAATCGGCCAGGTCCACACCAAGGGGAAAACGGAACCGACCGTCGCCTACGAAGTAATCGGCGAACGGAAAACGGATAACGGGAATTAGTAATTGGGAATTGGAAATTAGAAATTGGGAAACGGGAATTGGAAATTGGGAGTTGGGAATTAGTAATTGGTAATTGGGAATTGGAAAACGGGAAATCTTAATTCGTATAACGAAAACCGGAAAACGAAAAACGTGAGCCTGAGTAGCCTGCCTGTTTTTCCCTTGAGCCCTTAGCCCTTAGCCCTGCGCCTTTAGCCTGTCACCGTCATCTGATCTCTGTTCCCTTTCGCCCTTCGCCCTTAGCCTAGAGCCCTTAGCCCTGCGCCTTTAGCCCTGCGCCTTTATCCCTGCGCCTTTAGCCCTGCGCCTTTAGCCTAAAATTCGCCCTTCGCCTTGAGCCTGTAATCGTCCTCTGTCCACTTCTCGACGCGATAATGATTGCCGCAAAGATGAGGATCATGCCGACGTACTGAACGGCTCCCACCGTTTCCCCTTCCAATCTCCTCTGAAGTCCATACCGCCGTTTAAATGCGCGGAAAGGGTTTTCAGCAGACCCGCCGAAAACCCTTTCCCTGGCAATCGGTTTTACATGTTTGATGAAGTCACAATAAACTATGAACTTTTCGACGTGTCATTCCCGCAAAAGCGGGAATCTGATAATTGCAGTCACTTATAGATTCCCGATCAAATCGGGAATGACAAAACGAAGGCTCTTTGCGAATCCATTATTTTTCATTGTTGGCCGGTTCTCAACCACCTTCCCAGCCCCTGAAACCACTCAACCGAGCCGATCCCTTGACGGGGTGATAGTACATTTCATACCTGCTCTCCCCCTTCAGCAATCGGTCGACATCTTTCTGAATCTCCGCCCGTTCATCACTCGATTTCCAGGTATTCCAGTCTTCAACGCTTTCCCAGGTGCTGATAACGAGATACTCCTCTTCATCATCAATACTTCTCATCGTTTCTCCCGTAATATAGCCGGGCTGCCTGGCGGCAAGAGACCTGAGTTGCGTAATTAGTTGAAATAATTCTTCTTCCTTTTCCTTCGGAACCTTTCTTTTTATCAGTACCTTCACTGCCATTTTCGCACCTCCTCAATCAACGTGTCGTGATCTAAAGGTTAGAAAAGTATGACCACTCTTCCCGAACACTGCTGCCGGCCGGCGGCCGTAAGGCTCACCGGCGGCGCTACGCTTACTGTTGCTGGCAGTATAGCAGATTTATGCCGTCATGTATCGCCTCTTTTTGATTTCAGGATACCTTGGATACTCAACGGCTTAGCAGAAATGACCTATTGCCCGAATTTATGTGACCGGGCATCAGGGGGCTTTTTGCCAATACATCACAGCGAAGCGGAAGATCAGCGCTGCCAACTGTCTGAGACCGAAGGTCGAGTTTTGGCAG
>JAFGWZ010000251.1 GCA_016936905.1 Deltaproteobacteria bacterium
ATGTTTATGTCCCCATCATCACATGACCGGAATCAACCGGCCGTCGACCGCCCCTGCAGTTGCCATAACTGGCGCCACCCGAACGGCATAAAGTATTACTTTGAAATTGTTGACAAAAGAACGTGAATCGAACGGGAGGCACCTTGTAAAAAAGGCTATATCATGAAGGTTCGAACACGCAATACCTGATAAATACCGTTCTATTGCTTAAACAATTTCGGTATTGCGACGAATGGAAAACAAACCCTTACCTTTCCTTCAAACCGCCACAGCAGACTTGTCCTCCCGATTCCCGGTGTTTTTTCTTGACCGGGAAAGATCACTGCCATTATAGTGCTATCGTTACGGGGGCATTCGTTAACCATCCTTACTAAATCGTTCGACAGGGGAAGGGAGGTACGATGGAATGAAAAAATATTTCGTTCTTGTTGTAAGTGTCTGTCTGGTCTTGTTCTTCTCAACTCTCAACGTCGCCAGGGCGGATGAGCCTTTTATTTTCGGACTGCTGCTGGTCGGTCCGTACAATGACCACGGATACAGCCAGGCTCATTTCGAGGGGGGACAATATGCCGAGAAAAACATCCCCGGCGCCAAAATGATTTACATCGATAAGGTCAATCCCGCCGATCGCCCGGGTGTGACCATCCCCCAGCTGGTTGACGACATGGTCGAAAAAGGGGCCCGGCTGATCATCGCGAATTCCGACGACATGAAGGACGGCATCCGTGAAGCCGCCCTCCTGCATGATGACATACACTTCCTGCATGTTTCCGGCGATGACGTGCTCACCGGCAAGGCGCCGGAAAACCTTTCAAACCTCTTCGGCCGCATGGAATACGGAAAGATGATGGCAGGGTTCGTGGCGGCGATGACGACTGAAACGGGGAAGATCGGATACCTGGGCCCCCTCATCAATGAAGAAACGCGGAGGCTCGCGTCTTCATGCTATCTCGGCGCGCGGTACGCCTGGGAAAAGGTGCGGAAAAAAGATCCGAAGGGTCTGAAGTTCCAGGTAATGTGGATCGGGTTCTGGTTCAATATTCCGGGAGTCACCGCCGATCCGACGCAGGTAGCACAGAACTTCTACGACACGGGATACGATGTGATCGTTTCAGGCATCGATACAACGGAAGCGGTGGTGGTCGCCCGGCAGAAAAAGGCCGAAGGCAAAAAGGTCTGGGCCATCCCCTATGATTATATCGGGGCCTGCGAGGGGGCGTCTGATGTCTGCCTCGGTGTCCCCTATTTCAACTGGGGGCCGGGATACGTTTCACTCATCACAAGCTCCATGACGGGGAACTGGAAACAGCAATGGATCTGGCTGGAACCCGATTGGAACGATATCAACGATCCCGATTCCAGCACCGTCGGATTTATCAGGGGAGGCGCCCTGCCGGCGGAAGCAGATAAAGCCTTGACGGCATTTATCAAAGGATTGGCGACGGGGAAAATCAACCTCTTTACCGGGCCGCTCACCTATCAGGATGGAAGCACCTACCTGAAAGACGGCGAGGTCGCCACGGACCAACAGATCTGGTATAAAAAGCAGCTTTTGCAGGGAATGGACGGACAGAGCGCGAAGTAGCATCGTGCAATAAACCGGCGGGTACGATGAGAGTGCAGGAAGCGGCGACAGGCTTTCTGCACTTCCCGTTTTATGCCACGGGGCACACCTGTGAAGGAGGCCGATGAGGGTAGAACTTCAGGGAATCCATAAATATTATGGCTCCGTCAAGGCGAACAACGGAATTACCATGACGGTACGGCCCGGCACGATTCACGGTGTCCTCGGTGAAAACGGCGCGGGGAAAAGCACCTTGATGAAAGTTCTCGCCGGGTATACCGGGAAGACCGGGGGAGCGATCCTGGTGGATGGCCGTGCCGAAGACTACGCCTCCCCCGCCGAAGCGGCCCGGCTTGGAATCGGGATGCTCTACCAGGAACCCCTCGATTATCCCACCCTGTCGGTTCTTGAAAACTTCATGATCGGCCAGGGAGGCGGCCTTGCCAACCGGAATAACCAGTTCAGGAAGCGGTTAAGCGACCTTAATAAAAATTTCAGATTTTCCCTCCATCCCGATACCAGGGTCGACCGGCTCACGGTGGGCGAACGCCAGCAACTGGAGATACTCCGCCTCATCACCCTGGGGATCGAGCTTCTCATCCTCGATGAGCCGACCACCGGAATATCGAAAGAGCAGAAAGACACGCTTTTCGCCGCATTGAGAAAACTCGCGGCGGAAGGAAAGAGCGTTATCATGGTCTCTCACAAGCTTCAGGAGGCGGAGGTACTGTGTGACGAGGTGACGGTCCTTCGCGACGGGCGGGTGGCAGGATCCATGGAACAGCCCTATGAGGCTGACCGGCTGCTGAAGATGATGTTTAAGGTGCCTCCCGCAGCCCCCGCCAGATCCGCCGTTGCCTATGGCGAAACGATCCTTTCCATGACCGGCGTGTCGGGGATTGGCGGCCGTTCCGGCCTTTTCGACTGCACGATGAAGGCCCGGCAGGGCGAGATGATCGGCCTCGCCGGACTCGAAGGCAGCGGCCAGGGCGTTTTTCTCAGGCTGGCATGCGGGCTGACGAGGCCCCGGTC
>JAFGWZ010000252.1 GCA_016936905.1 Deltaproteobacteria bacterium
AGCTCAAAGGGAAGTTTTGCCGCCCCGTTGATCCACGAATTTGCGATATTGTTGCCGTCACCGACATAGGCGACGGTGAGGCCTTCATAACCGCCCTTGTGTTCAATGATCGTGTAGAGATCGCTGATGATCTGGCATGGATGGAGGAGGTCCGTCAGGCCGTTGATGACGGGAATGGTCGCGTTGGCGGCAAATTCTTCCACCCACTCCTGGGCAAAGGTCCTGATCATTACCGCATCGAGATACCGGGACATGATGCGGGCCGTATCGGCAATCGTTTCACCCCTGCCGAGCTGAATGTCCCGGCGGCTGAGGAACATGGCGATCCCGCCGAGCTGATACATCCCAACCTCGAAGGACAGGCGGGTTCTCGTCGATGATTTATCGAATATCATGCCGAGGGTTTTTCCCCTGAGCGGCGAATACAAAATCCCTTCCCTGACTTTCTGTTTCAATGACTTCGACCGGCGGAATATTTCTCCAAAGTCCGGTGGTTCCAGATCGTACAGATTCAAGAAATCCTTTTTCATGTTAACCTCATCACCTCATCGAGTACTTCAATCACCCTGTCAACATGATCCCTGGTTATAATCAATGGGGGGACAAACCGCAGTATGTTGCCGTTGGTGCAATTTATGAGAACACCGTTCTCCATGGCCATGGAAACGATGGCATCGCCGGGAATGGACAGCTCGACACCCACGATCAACCCCCGTCCCCGCACATCAGTAATAATGTCATGGGCTCCCTTAAGCTCTCTCAGCCTGTCAAAAAAGTATGCCCCGACGGCCTTGCAGTTGTCGAGGACACCGCCGGTGAGTATCGTGTCGAGTGTCGCCATGGCTGCGGCCATTCCGAGAGGATTCCCACCGAAGGTGGACGCATGATTTCCCGGAACGAACGCCGCTGCCGCCGCGTCAGTCGCTAGCATGGCGCCCACGGGGAATCCGTTTCCAAGGGCCTTGGCGAGGGTCATGATGTCCGGCTGTATGCCGCTCTGCTCGTAGGCGAAGAGCGTTCCGGTCCGGCCCATTCCCACCTGGACTTCGTCGAAGATGAGAAGAATCCCCCGGTCGTCACAGAGGTTCCGCAGACGACGGAGATAATCATCATCGGGGACAAGTATGCCTCCCTCCGCCTGTATCGGTTCCACCATGACGGCGCATGTCTTTTCAGTAATCGCCTTTTCCACCGCCGCTATGTCGTTGAAAGGAACGTACCGGAACCCTTCGGGCAGGGGCTCGAATCCAAGCTGAAACTTTTTCTGGCCCGTCGCCGTAACGGTTGTCAGGGTACGGCCGTGAAAGGAGTTTTCCATGGTAATGATCTCATACCTATTGCCGTCCATCATTTCATTGCCATACTTTCTGGCAAGCTTGATCGCCGCTTCATTTGCCTCCGCTCCGCTGTTACAGAAAAATGCTTTATCGGCGAACGAATGCTCCACCAGGCATTCGGCTACCCGTATCTGCGGTTCGATATGGTACAGGTTTGAGACATGGGTGAGGGTCTCCGCCTGTTTTCGAATAGCCGCAGTCACGGCTGGATGTGAATGGCCGAGACTGCACACGGCAATCCCCGCCACGAAATCGAGGTATTCTTTCCCTTCTGAATCCCATACCCACGGACCCTCTCCTCTCACAAGGACAATGGGAAACCGCCGATAGGTGTTCATGATATACCGGCTTGAATGAGCCAACAGTTCCTGTGTTGTCATAACGTTTCGTTTTTCCTCTCGTCTCGCTTCTGTATCCCTTCGGCGCACTTGTCGTGCATCTACATAGTGACGACTTCCGTCCCGATTCCTTCATCGGTAAAGATTTCCAGCAGGACGGCATGATTGAGTCGTCCATCGATGATATGTGTTTTGCCGACGCCATTTCTCAGGGCCTTTAAACAGCATTTGACCTTTGGGTACATTCCTCCCTCGATCACCCCGCGGGCGATCAGGTCGTCGGCCTGTTCATAGTTCATCGAATTGATCAGAGTCCCTTCCTGGGTGAGGACACCTTCAACGTCCGTCAGCAGAACCAGTTTTTCCGCCTGTAATGCCGCCGCCAGTTCTCCCGCCACGATATCTGCATTGATATTATAGGTTTCCCCGCCGTCACCTACGCCGATGGGTGCGATCGTTGGAATGAAACCGTCCCGTACCAGCGATCTGATGAGTTCCGTATGAAATTCCTTGACCTTCCCCACCAGTCCGAGATCAATGATCTCCGGCGGCGTATCCTTCGCCTTTTCATCGCTGAGATAATATTTTTCAGCCCTTATCAGGTTTCCATCCTTACCGGTCAGCCCAACAGCCTTTCCACCATGCTGGTTGATGAGGCCGACGATCTCCTTGTTGACCCGCCCTGCGAGAACCATTTCCACAATGTCCATGGTCTCCTCGTCGGTCACTCGCATTCCCTGAACGAATTTCGACTCTTTCCCCAGCTTTTTCAGAAGGCTTCCTATCTGCGGGCCTCCTCCGTGGACAATGACCGGATTGATGCCGATATACTTCATCATGACAACGTCCTTTGCGAAGAGGCTCTTGAGATTCTCATCCACCATGGCGTGACCACCGTATTTTATGACAATGGTCTTGTTATTAAAACGGCGGATATACGGCAGCGCCTCCAGCAGAATGTCAGCCCGCTCTATCGACTCTTTCAATCGTTCTCCCTGCATTGCCCGTTTCCTCACTTTTTCAACCCTTGGTGGTCCCGTGAATCATCGATCATTAAAAAAGATGTCACAACACATACTTGCTCAAATCTTCATCTTCAACGATATCATCAAGCTTATCACTTACGTATTCGGCATCGATCACGATATGCTTTTCGTCCATGTCGGGAGCTTCGAAGGATACATCTTCGAGCAGCGATTCCATAACAGTGTATAAGCGGCGTGCTCCGATGTTCTCCATCCGCTCATTCACAATAAAGGCTACCTCGGCGATCTCTTCAATGGCGTCATCCTGAAATTCGAGGTTGAGCCCTTCGGTCAACATCATTTCCCGGTACTGTTTCACCAGTGCATTATGGGGCTCTGTCAATATACGGACAAAGTCCTCCTTCGACAGTGGGTCGAGTTCCACCCGGATGGGGAAACGTCCCTGCAGTTCCGGGATGAGATCCGACGGCTTTGAATAACTGAACGCGCCGGCGGCAATAAAAAGAATGTGGTCAGTCTTCACCATGCCGTACCGGGTGTTCACTGTGGAACCCTCCACGATGGGAAGCAGATCCCGCTGGACTCCCTCGCGGGAGACATCGGGGCCACTGTTTGTATCGCCTCCAACGATCTTGTCGATCTCGTCAAGAAAGATGATCCCCGACTGTTCAACCCGCTCCAGGGCCGTTCGTGTCACTTTGTCCATATCGACCAGTCGTTGGGCTTCCTCTTCAATGAGAATGTCCATCGCTTCCGATACCTTTACTTTCCTTTTTTTCTTTTTCCGGGGAAACATATTGCCGAACATTTCTTTGATATTCAATCCCATGTCCTCCACGCCGCTCGACGAGAATATCTCGATCATGGGACCGGTACTGCTCTCCGTAACTTCAAGATCAACGATTCTCTCATCGAGTTTGCCGTCTCGTAGAAGACGGCGCAGTTTCTCCCTGGTCTCGTTGACGGGAACGACTGCTCCGTTCTGGTCCACCTCCATAACGAGCTCGTTGCGCTCTTCCGTTTCCCGCGGTGCATTACGGGGCGGCAGGAGGACATCGAGGAGCCTCTCTTCGGCCGTTTCCATCGCCTTGCTTCTGACAATTTCCTGCTCCTCCGATTTCACCATGTTGATCGACAGCTCCACCAAATCACGGATCATCGATTCCACGTCCCGGCCGACGTATCCCACTTCGGTAAATTTTGACGCCTCGATCTTGAGGAATGGAGAGTTGTCCAGCTTGGCTAGCCGCCGTGCGATTTCCGTCTTACCGACTCCCGTGGGTCCAATCATAATAATATTTTTGGGGGCAATTTCCTCCCTGAGTTCATCCGAAACTTTCTGGCGCCTCCACCTGTTTCTGAGAGCGATTGCCACCGCCCTCTTCGCATCATCCTGCCCGATGATATATTTATCCAGCTCCGATACTATTTCTCTCGGTGTCAAGTTTTTCGCTGACATACACAACTCCGCGGTTTATATGTAAATGTTGCCTGAAACGCCCACCGTTTCGGCGGGCGGGAGAGCGGTCCAGCCATATCTTGCCGCCATGGGGTGCCGCCACCACACGTTCACGACGGGAGAAAGCTCCGCCGGAGGTTATTCCGTAGCGGCCTTCATCTATTAACCTTCAAGTGCGAAAA
>JAFGWZ010000253.1 GCA_016936905.1 Deltaproteobacteria bacterium
ACCGGACGCTGTTTCAAATCCCTGGCACGTTCTGCCGTGGTGACGATATACGCCCGGCCGCCGTCCGAGACCAGACAATTATCGAAAAGCCGGAAGGGCTCGACAAGCCACCTTGCATTCATATAATCGTCATACGTCATGCCGCGGCCATGTGTCATTGCAAGGGGATTCAGATTCGCCCACTTGCGCTGCCCCACTGCAATATGCTTCCATGTTTCCGGTCCGGTGTTAAATTCATGCATAGCCCGTCGTGCCGCCAGGGCGTAGCTCCCCGTCGCGCCGAAGTGTCCGAAGGCATCCTCGTCCTGACCGAGTGTCATGAGCATCGTCGTCATGCTGTCACTGGAGGCGGCATTGTGCCCGTAGGAAATAACGACATACGTACAAAAACCTGATTCGAGCGCGCCAACTGCGAGCTGTAGATGGCTGCGCGATCAGTTGGCGTCCTGGCTGATGAACGAGGGTGTGATGCCCAGGTGCTGGGCTACCATGTATGGCGTGACGTCATACGAATCCGATGCCGGCGGGAAATGCCGGTAACAGATGAGGCCGTCAATATCTTCCTTTGTGAGGCCGGCGTCATCAATGGCATTGACGATTGCCTCCAGGTGAAAGCTCAGTTCCGTTCTCCCTGTGATACGGCCCTGCGGCGTATAGCCGACACCGACGATGGCATATTTATCTTTTATGCTCATGAATAACCCCTCCTTTACATGGTCAATACCCGTTCCCGTTACCTATCCTATATTGTCGTTGGTGATTTCTTTCTTTTTCCGTTGGAAAAGCCCAGTCAACCGCCGACGATCGATCCCGGCTCTTCGTCCGCACCCGCTCTTTCATTCCTTTATTCCTTGCCCATGTAGAAGCCTTCATAATCCAACGTACAAAGCGGTATTTTTTCGTAATTGAAAACGGCATTAACCACCTCGCCGATGAACAGGGTATGGTTGCCCGGCGCCATACTGTGAACGATACGGCATTCCACGCAACCGATGCAGTCCGCCAGTATTGGACATCCGGTCACGCCGTCTTCCCAGGCGATCGACGCAAACTTCTCTCCGGCATCCGGCCCTTTGAAGCGGCCTAAAAGATCTTTTTGTTCCCTGGCGAGGATGTGCAGTGCAAAATATCCGCTCTTCAACAGCAAATCGTGAGAGTAGCGGCTGGGGTGGACGGCAACCATGAGCAGCGGGGGATCGTAAGAGACCTGGCTCACCCAGGAAGCGATCATACCGTTGATGGCTTCTTTAAACCGCGTGGTTAGGACGTAAAGCCCATACGTCAGGTGGGCCATGTTTTTCATAACCGCTTTTTTCATAATCCGTTCCTTCCAAAAATCAGCCGTTGAGAGGCAGTTGAAAGAAAGCTTTGCACAATGTCAACGATTGTCATTCCGGGCTCCCCCTGTCATTTCGACCCCGATTTTCATCGGTATAATCTCCGGGAGAAATCCATACCCGAATGAGGGATCTCTAAGATTTCTCAGTCGCTGCGCTTCTTCGAAATGACATAATGTTCGTTTCCTTCGAAATGACACGAGGAAAGGATGCCCCTCGGAATGACATAAAATGAAGATATGTAAGGCTTTCGAAAAACGCCCGTCCGTCCGTCCCGGCCCGCCGTGATTTTCCGATATGATCAATCGATTTCGGTAATGCGGCCGCTACGTGAGACTGAGGACAAATACTTCCCCGCCGTGATCTCCGGCGAGGGGGCCGAAAATAATCGACGAGGGTTCTCCCTTGACACGGACATAATATGAACTGTCCCCGCTCAGTTCATTCTGAACGGCCCACGCGGCATATTCAGCCTCGCCGGCGGACAGCATCATTCCTTCCATGGGATATTCGAGTACGGCACGATCCGGGAGTTTCCCCTTCGGTCCCACTCCTTGAAAATCTATCTCACCACCGTTCACGCCGAACATGACACCTTCCCAGGCATCATGAACCGGACCGACTTCGAACCACAGGCCGAGTTTCGGCAGTGCAATGACGTCGAGGCGGTAATCCGTTTCAATCCGTTTGACCGGCGTATTTGCCGCCGCCACCAGCTTGGCCCCGACGGCAGGGTTTCCCATGGACAGGATCTCGGCACCCCGGAAGGGAGTCGGAAGCATATCATTGGTCAGCGGCGCTCCGTCATGGAGAAAAACGATCGGGATTCCATGCCCCCTCACTGCCTGCATCGACAGGGCCAGCAACGACAGGCCGTAGCGGACGGAACCGACCCGGATGTCCTGCGGTGAAGACAGGATGATCCATGCCGCGGTATCTCCCCTGATCAGTTCGTCACGGGCGGCCATCCAGGCCATCTTCTCAAGATCGTCAATCCAGAAATGGCCGTTTGCGTCGAGGGCATACTTTTTAAGCATCGCCATCGTACTTTGGACCTTCTGCTGGTCGCGGCCCAATGATGTTATCCAGACTCTTTTCATACATCCTCCTTATTTCCTGCTGTCCCGGGTACTTCCCGCACAACGGAAACGGAACGATCACCCAAGGGTCAGCACGGTCACCTGACTGGGAACAATACACATGCCGGGGGCATTCGGCAGCACACCCATGGCATTCTGTCCGGTCACACTGGTCATGCGTTGCGCCGGTACGCCATCTACGAGGATGGTGAAACAGCCGACTACGTACGTGGCCTGCCCGGACATCAGGTGAGACGCAACACCCCCCTGAACACCGGCATTATCCCCCACACTCACCATACCTTTGGATAGCAGGTTTATAGACGGCATACAATCGGCCAGGACATTATAGGCAGCAGGCACAGACGTGGCCGTCATCGCAGTATTGGGATACGGTATGGGCGTTGGAACCGGCCCGGCAGGACTGGGAATGGGGGTAATACAGACATCGGGAAACCCCATATCCATTCCCGTTCCCATGGTCAGCATAAACATAGTTCGTCCTCCCTTATCCTAGATGTACCTGTTCGGCATTGATGGCTACGATCTCTTCCGCCATATGGACGGCGTTTTTCGAATGCATCGTCAGGGTGTCTTCCACCAGATAACGGGTCGATCCCGTCTGGATCTCCTCTTCCTCCTTGACGAAGCGGATGACGTTGACGAATCTTCCGGTCAGTCTCCGGCAGATGGTATCGACGGTATCCGCCACGTGCTTCACCCGTTCAATCTGGCTTTCCAGGAAGGTCCCGAACAGGGAAAGTTTCGAAATCGTCGCCGTTCCTTCCTCGGCACCGACTATAACCCTTCGACTCATGCAGGAAACCTCCTCCTCGGAAGCGATGCTCAGGGTCTCATCCGATGTGAGGGACAGCCCGCCGTCCTTGACGTGCAGATTCACCTGCCCCTCGAAGAGGAGATCCGTTTCCCTGTCCCGGTCGGTTCTCCTCAGCACCGAAAGAATAAACGACGCGCCCGACGCGTCCAGGGACAGCAGGACGATATCGCCGGTCGCGGGTTTGACGAGACAGCCGAAGGCCTGCTCCGCCCTGATCATTCCCCAGGACGTCTGCACCGAGAATGATCGTCCCTCCCGGAACAGGACGGTGCCATATTCCAGAAACGGCTGCAGGGATTCCGGTTTTTCAAGTGCGCTGTTCATTGTTCCTCCTTATGAAAAGTGGTTACTTTATAATCATTATTTTACTGTTCCGGCGGCGGCTGCCATTC
>JAFGWZ010000031.1 GCA_016936905.1 Deltaproteobacteria bacterium
GGAGAAGTAAGGTTCGAACACTCTCACCTTATTCTTCGGCGATACTCCCTTACCGTTATCAATAACCTCAACTCTTGCCTTTTTCAGGTGTTTGTCGCAGGACGTCTTGATTTCTATCGTTCTGCTGCCGTTCATGTCCGACACGGCTTCAACAGCATTATCGAGGAGATTGACCATCACCCGCTTGATCTGTTCCGCATCGATATTTATCTGCGGAAGTCCGTCATTCTTGTTGAAATGAAAGGTGATTTCCTTATGGGCATCCTCAAACAGCACGATCGATTCATGGACGACCTCATTAAGATCGTTCGGCACGGGATTTGTCACGGGCATCCGGGCAAACTTGGAAAATTCATCAACGAGATTCTTCAATACTTCCACTTGATTGCTTATAGTCCTGGTGCACTCCCGGAAGACCGCCCCATCCCCTCCTTCAATCTTATCGCCGTATTTTCGCTGTAACCGTTCGGCGGATAATTTGACCGGCGTTAAGGGATTCTTGATCTCGTGAGCTATTCTCCGGGCTACTTCCCGCCATGCCGCCACCCGTTCCGCCTTCTGGAGCTGGGTCAGGTCCTCAAAAACGACGACCAGCCCCATGTAGTTTCCATTATCACGGGAAATTGTTACCGATACCAGGAACGTCATGATCCTGTCCCTCGGCATCAGTTGAATCTGCTTTTCTATGGAGTTTTCGCCGCTGTCTTTCAGTTCTGTCAGGAATTCACGAACCAGCCTCATGTACTCGGGACTGAGCACTTCACTGTACCCTTTATTGAGCACCGACTCAATCTTAATGCCGAGCATTCTTTCGGCAGCGCGGTTTATCGTCGTAATAATACCCCGCCTGTCTATGGAGATGACGCCGGCTGACACGTTCCTGAGAACCGTCTCCATGTAATTTTTCCGCTGTTCCAGATCGATGTTCGCGTGTTTCAGCCTTTCACTGCTGACCTTCAGGTCCTTTGTCATCTTATTAAAAGAACTGACCAGGACGCCGATTTCGTCTTCCGCCAGAACATCGATATGATGATCGAGGTTTCCCTGGGCGATCGCTTCCGTCGCATCTGCAAGATCGTGAATCGGGCCGGTTATGCCCCTGGCCAGATAAAGACCGAACCAGGTAGCCGAAAAGATGATGAGGAGCGTAACGATGGACAGAGTGATAATATAACTGAATTTTATGGGATTCTTCAGAAGCATCAGCTGTTTGTACTCCTCATTGGTTCTCGCGATATCCGCCATTTTATCGATGAGATCCTTCCGAATGTGATAACTGACGATGACGGCGCCGATGACTTCTCTCGGGTTATAATTTGAGAAAATGGGAGCAAGCCCGCTGATAAGGTCTCCCGATCCCTTGGACTGTACCGTCGAAGCATCCTTCCCCATAAAGACATCTTCGAGGACCTTCGGTGTCAATTCAAGCGGAGTGATGTCAGGATTGTTTTCCTCCCGGACGAACAGCCTTTCTTTTCTGTTATCAAAATAAGCTTCAGCCGATCCCAGGTTATAGCTTTTCCGCCGTTGCGCCAGCAGTGTCTCGAGATAGTCCTCCCTTTCTTTTTCGTATAATGAATTGGCGGATATCTCCGCGCTGATCTGACGGGCATAGTTGGCTGCATTATCGGCTGTTTGCTGGTAGTAGGTCTGAGCAATCTCCAGAGAACGGCTGAGGGCGACACCCATTTTCATATTGAACCAGTTCTCGATGCTGTATGAGAGAAATTTTGTCGCTACCAGAAAAAGAACAACGGTGGGAACGAGAGACAGGCTGACAAAGGCAACAACGAGCTTGGTCCTCAGGTTGGATCCGATGATCCCCCGTCTCCGTTCAAAGATAAGTTTCACGACGTTTCTGACGATGAGAAAAATGAGCAGAATGATGAGAATAATGTTGATATTGATCAGACCGAATATGAGAACGTCATTCGATATGGAGATTAACTCTTCAAAACGTGAGATATGGCTTTCCACATAGGTAAGCAGAATAATAACGATGACGGTTATGAGAATGATGATTCTTTCCCGCCGCCGACGCTTCCATTCTCTATCCTGTTCCTGGAATTGTTCCTGCGTTCCCATTGCCTTAACAGTCCGTTAAAAAGTCATTGCATGAGGCTGTTCAAAAATGTCCGGATGCAAGGCTCCCGAAATTGCTTGCCCTGCGACGCGCACTGGCAAGGAATCATCGTCATTTTTGCGCCACAAGGACTGTCCTCTGGCAGTCCTTGTCTGCGCTCCCAGAGCATTGAGGAGTGAGGCGTACTTAGAGTACGTCGCAGCGAGCTTGTCCTCGCGAAAGCGGGGACAGGCTGAGGGAAACGCAGCAGATGGGCTTTTTTCAACAGCCTCTTAATATATAAAGTCTTCTCGATATAAATCGGTTTCAAAGTCCCACAGAGAAACAAAGAACAGTACGTACTCCATATGAAGGGGGAGGCGGACTTTGTCGAGCATTGCTTTCACCGTAACGTAATAACTCCTGCCTCTTACCAGCTCTTTCATGGGGGACACGGCAACGCCGTCGAGGTTCGACATGACCCGCTTGGCCGTCGCAAAGTCTCTGAACTGTTCCGGTTCTTTTCCGCTTCCACTGCGCATGACATAAAATATCTTTTTAACGGTATCGTATTTTACGGTGTGTTTTATTTCAAGGGAGCTTATTTCTTTATCAAACCAGTAGTTCCGCTCGCGACGGAGTTCCACATAGAAGGTAAAGGTCGTCGGTATGCCCGCAAGAATGGCGTCTTCCATCTTCTGGGTAAAACAGTTGATTACCCTGCAGTAAATAATGACGTTCTCCGGTGTGTTCGTGATGATAAAATTGGTGATGGCGGCATCTTTCGCATACGTGGGCAACGGCAGACAGAGGGAGAGAACCAGAAACAGCACGAGCATCATACTTCGAAGATTCGTTTGCGACATGAATATCCTTCCCGGTGACAGCCTCGAATTTAGTCATTTCGAGGACCACCAGCGACGAGAAATCTTAAGATTTCTCCCTTCGATCGAAATGACAACGTTGGCAGCCTTTTCAAAGCTCTCCCCGTAACGGTCGTCAGGTAATACAATTTTCTGAAATTGTTATTTTAAGAAAGGGAAGGGTAAAAAGCAAGACTTATTTCATGGCGGCGGGGCCATTATGGTATTGAGATTTCATGACATAATCGTTCACGAGCAATGCCCGGCGCTGATCATCACCTGACGGAGGCCACATTCGCCCAGAATGCATGCATGGAGGGGTCGACGGCTTCTTCCTGCTGATCGCCGATGCTGTATTGAACGATTCTCCAGCAGTCCTTCCTGACAAGCAGTTCCCGAAGCAGGAGGTTATTCAGCTTATGCCCCGATTTATAGGCGATGAAATGACCGATGATCGGCATGCCCAGAAGATAGAGGTCGCCGATGGCATCGAGCACCTTATGTTTTACAAATTCGTCTGAACATCGCAGGCCCTCTTTATTGATGACCTTTTCATCATCAAGGACAACGGCATTCTTCAACGACCCGCCGAGGGCAAGACCACGTGCCTGAAGATATTCAACATCCCTGAGAAATCCGAATGTCCGGGCGGCGCATATTTCCCGTTCATAGACATCGTTGCTGAATGTCATATGGAATGACTGCTTCTTTACAACGGGATGATTAAAATCGATGTCATAGGTAATCGTAAACTCCGGTGAGGGAACAAACATGGCCTCACCTTCACCATCACTTACCGATATGGGTTTTTCGATTACCATAAAATTTCTCGGTTTGTCCTGAAAGGCAAAACCGATATTTTTCAGAATGTCCACAAAAGGAAGGGCGCTTCCGTCCATTATCGGAATCTCAAAAGAATCAATCTCCACCGTCGCATTGCTGATTCCCATACCGGAAAAGGCGGACAGGAGGTGTTCGACGGTTGAAACGGTAGTTCCATTTGTACCGAGGGTAGTGGCAAGGGTCGTATCTGAGACATTGGTAAGCTCAGCCTTGATGGTGTTATTACCATTCATATCTTTCCTGACAAAAATAACACCCTGATCAACGGGGGCGGGAGCAATGGACATTCTTACTTTTCTTCCTGTGTGCAACCCGATTCCGTGACAGTTTACCTTTGTCCTGATTGTCTTCTGTAAGTACATGAAGGCACTCCACATTATGCAATTTCACTTTATAAAAGCAATTATCATACCATAATATTCAGACGATAGCGCTGGCATCGTCCTGTTCATAACATACTGATTATTAATCACATATCAGGACCAACCCCTGTAGTATACCGATAACCACCGGCACATATTCCCTTAAAGGTGTGGCAGAAAAGACACGCAACGGTTATGAATGAGGTTCCTGACGGCGTGAGGCCGGCGACGGACCGGGGGACGGAGACTTCTTGTAGAATCGTTCCTTCTCGCTGTAAATACACCCGCAATACTGTTGCCGGTACATTCCACGTGATTTTGAGACTGCAACCCCTTCCTTCCACCCTTCCCTTAAGTCCCTGTAATAAAAGCGCACTCCCATTTCACGGCCAACGGCCTCTCCCGTATCACGAATGAGGTCATGGTCCTGAAATTTGCTGTAGAGCAAGGTTGACGTGAATCGGTCAAACTTTCCTTTCCGGGCGATATGAGCTGCATAGCGCAGGCGATCGTAGTAGCAGTACCGGCATCGGTGCTCTTCTCTGAAGGCAACGTTTCTGAGAAAGTCCTCCATCGGGTAGCCCCGACCGGTGATGAGCCGTAATCCCTGCTCGTCAGCGTATGTCTGAAGCGTCTCACGACGCCTCACGTATTCGCTGTACGGATGGATGTTGGGGTTATAGAACAGCCCGGTCACATCATCACCTTCTTCCCTGAGCAGGCGGAGGGGATAAATGGCGCAGGGAGCACAGCAGATGTGGAGTAGTGTTTTCATGATAATCGGAGTCCCGTTTCAGGTTTCACGTTTTAATGTTGATGGTCTCGCATAAAGTCGAACCTCGTACGTCATTTCGACCCCCGATTTTATCGGGATAAACTCCGGGAGAAATCGTGTAATTATAAATGTTACGTCGAATAGATTTCTCACATTCGTTCGAAATGACACATTAATCCGAGTTTTTGCGGCTTAATCAAGCCTCACGTTGCCGGGAAAGAATGTACTGATTCGGGTGTCTTTTTTAACATGAAACATTAAACTTGAAACCTGAAACCCGCAACTTAAAACAGCTCTTTCTGTTTCGTCTCTTCCCATACCCTGCCGAAGTGCTCGTAGGTATTCCGCGTGGCTATCCTCCCCCTGCTTGTTCGCTGAATGTACCCCTCCTTTATAAGGAAGGGTTCGTAAACGTCTTCGATGGTCGTTTTTTCTTCTCCCACGGCGGCGGAAAGGCTCTCAATGCCGACCGGCCCTCCCCCGAATTTATCGATCAGGGTAAGCAGGATGGTCCGGTCCATATGGTCGAATCCCTTGTGATCCACCTCGAAGGTTTGGAGCGCTTCAATGGCTATGGGCATGGTAATGCGGCCGTCCGCCTTGACTTCGGCATAGTCACGAACCCTCTTCAGCAGGCGGTTTGCGATGCGCGGAGTTCCCCGCGACCGCCGGGCGATCTCCCCGGCGCCGTCATTGTCAAGGACGATCGAGAGAATATGGGCGGACCGCTTAAGAATAATCGACAGTTCCTCCGGGGTATAATAATTGAACCTGAAGCTCATACCGAATCGATCCCTGAGCGGCGAGGTCAGGAGCCCCGCCCGGGTCGTCGCACCGACCAGGGTAAATGTTGGAATCTCAAGCTTCATGGAACGGGCAGACGGCCCCTGGCCGATGAGAATATCAATATGAAAATCCTCCATGGCCGGATACAGTATCTCCTCCACCACATGGGATAAACGATGGATCTCATCAATGAAGAGGACGTCATGGTGATGAAGGTTTGTCAGAATCGCTGCGAGATCGCCGGGCCTCTCGATGACCGGTCCCGACGTCACCTTGATGTCGACACCCATTTCCCGCGCCATGATGTAAGCAAGGGTGGTCTTTCCAAGGCCGGGAGGGCCATAGAGAAGAACATGGTCGAGCGCTTCCTGTCTTCGCTTCGCCGCTTCAATAAAGATCGCAAGGTTCGTCTTCACCTTTTCCTGGCCGATATATTCCTCCAACGTCTTCGGCCGCAGCGAATACTCGAATCCCGCATCCTCGTCGAGGTGCTGTGACGATAGTACGGTATCTCTCGTTTCCCTCTCTGTCATAATGAAATCCCGCATCCCGCCGCGAGGCGAAAGCTTTGCATATCTTTTTTGTATGTCATTTCGAGGAGCAATGGCGACGAGAAATATTAATGATATCTAGATATTAAAGATTTCTCCCCTCGGTCGAAATGACACCAGTCGACATTGTGCAAAACTTTCGAGGCGCCGATCATCCTGCAAGGATCTTCAGCGCTTCTTTTAAGACCCTGTCAATGGTCGCCGCCTCCCCCATTGTTTCCCGTATCGCGTCGATGGCGGTCCGGGCGGCATTTCGCTTATATCCCAGGTTCATCAGCGCCGAAAGGGCGTCTTCCGTCATCTGTTCATCTTCATCGGGAATGGGGGCCAAGCCGCCATCACCGCCGTCTGACTGAAGCTTTCCAACTTTATCCTTCAGTTCGACGATCATCCGCTCCGCCATCTTTTTACCGACACCGGGGATACGAACAAGCATCCCCAGATCACCCTGTGAGACGGCACGGATCAGTTCCTCAGCGGCGATTCCGGACAGGATATTCATCGCAAGCCGGGGACCTATTCCGTTGACCGACAGCATTAACTGAAATATCTGTTTTTCTCTGTCGGCATGAAACCCGAAAAGGTGTATCCCGTCCTGTTTGACGCTCGTATGTATATTGAGAACAACGGCGCTGCCCTCCTCGGGAAGTTCATAGTAGGTCGTCAGGGGAACAAATATCCGATAGCCGATCCCATGGGCGTCAACGACCACGTGGTCAACCGATTTGTGCAGCAGCGTTCCATTGATCCGGGCAATCATCTATACGATGTCCACCTTCATAAAGTTCGCATGACAGATCGCAACGGCGAGCCCGTCAGAGGCGTCAACGGGGGGTATTTCACGAAGCTTCAGCATGGCCCTCACCATCAACTGTATTTGACTTTTTTCCGCCCTGCCATATCCCACTACGGCTTTTTTAACCTCGAGAGGGGTATATTCAAAAATAGGGATGTTCTTTTTCGACGCCGCCAGCATCGCCACCCCGCGAACATGTCCCAAGGTAATAAGACTCTTTATATTCTTGCCGTAAAAAATGTTTTCGAGGGACAGCGCGTGAGGGGTGTGACTCTCTATAACGTCATACAGGGCATCGAAGATTTCCTGCAGGCAGGCCGATAACGGCCTGTTTCGCCCCATCTTTATCTCACCATGGACAATGTGGCGCAGACCCCCTCGTTCCTTCATGATAATACCGTATCCCGTTATCCGGGATCCCGGATCGACACCGAGTATGATCTGTTCGCTGTCCCGTTCCTTTATGGCAGACCGAATCGCCTTGTTTCCTCCGCCTTGCTTCATCTTCTTCTACCGGGGCTGTTTAGTAGTATGAATGTCGACCCCACGTCACAGCTGCTGACTCAGTTTTTCCATTACATCGTCAGGGATATCGAAATTTGCGTACACGTGCTGAACGTCGTCATTATCCTCCATCTTTTCCATAAGCCGCAGCATCTTTGCCGCCTTTGCTTCGTCAAGTTTGACCGACGTCTGGGGGACCATGCTGATTTCCGCCACGATGTAGGAAAGGCCTGCTTCTTCAACAGCGGCTTTTACCGTTTCAAAGGAATCGGGTTCGGTAATAACTTCGAATTGACTTTCCTCTTCCTTGACATCCTCTCCCCCCGCTTCAAGGATGAGTTCCAGGAGATCATCCTCGTTCACCTCAGATTTATCGAATACGATGTTCCCCTTTTTCTCGAACATCCACGCAACGCATCCATTTTCACCGAGATTGCCGCCGTGTTTCGAAAATATGTGCCGAATCTCCGCTACTGTCCTGTTCTTGTTGTCCGTCATCACCTCAACGAGCACGGCGACCCCTCCCGGACCATACCCTTCATAAGTCGTCTCTTCGTAGGCGACCCCACCCGCAAGCTCTCCCGTGCCCTTCTTGATCGCCCTCTCGATGTTATCTTTCGGCATGTTTTCCGCTTTTGCCGCCAGGATTGCCTGCCTCAGTCGCGCGTTACCTTCCGGATCGCCGCCGCCCATGCGAGCGGCGATTGTTATTTCCTTGATGAGTTTTGTAAATATTTTACCTCTTTTTGCGTCTGCCGCGCCTTTCTTGTGCTTGATGGTGCTCCACTTTGAATGTCCCGACATGTAACCAACACTCCCTATAAAGTGATTTCAAGGATTTATGGGTATATAGCACAGCAATTTGTATCTTGTAAAATAAAAAACCCCTTCATTTTCATGAAGGGGTTAAATTAAATTCGGCAGCGTCCTACTCTCCCACACAGTCACCCGTGCAGTACCATCGGCGCTGGAGAGCTTAACTTCCGTGTTCGGGATGGGTACGGGTGTCTCCTCTCCGCTATAGCCACCGAAAAACTTTATAAATGTATAATGGCAAGACAATTACATATCGTGAATCGTCATTCTGAGCACTTGTATAAGACCATGTATATTAATTATGGCCAAGCCTCACGACCGATTAGTATCAGTAGGCTGAACACATTACTGTGCTTACACCGCTGACCTATCAACCTCATAGTCTATGAGGGGTCTTTAGTTTCGATGTTGCCATCGAAAAGGGATATCTTATCTCGAGGTGGGCTTCCCACTTAGATGCTTTCAGCGGTTATCCCTTCCGAACATAGCTACCCAGCGGTGCCGCTGGCGCGACAACTGGTACACTAGCGGTTCGTCCATCCCGGTCCTCTCGTACTAAGGACAGCTCCTCTCAAATATCCTACGCCCACAGCAGATAGGGACCGAACTGTCTCACGACGTTCTGAACCCAGCTCGCGTGCCTCTTTAATGGGCGAACAGCCCAA
>JAFGWZ010000254.1 GCA_016936905.1 Deltaproteobacteria bacterium
GGACCTCACCTCCACGATCCTTCAGAATGTCTGGGGCGTGTCCAGCGATTATTCAATCCTGGGCCTGGTCGGCATCAATCTTGACAGCAACGGGCAGCTGACCATCAACGGGGACACACTCCGGGGGTATCTGACCACGAACTTCAATGACGTGAAATTACTCTTCGGGTCAAACGGAACCGCCGACAGCGGATCACTGGAATACGTCTCCCACACGCAGTATACCCAGGCCGGTGAATACACCGTGAACATCACCCAGGCGGCTGGCCAGGCGAGTGAAACGGGAACCACCGATTTGAGCGGTGGTCTCTCCGGCGATGAAACCCTGGTGATCACCGCAGGTGACAGATCGGCAACGATCGAACTGACGAGCGGGATGAGCCTTTCCGCCATCGTCACCGAGATCAATACGGAACTGGATGCCGTCTATACTGCAACACATGTGGCGGACAATCAGATGTATGCGGGGAGCGGAGAATCCCAGGCGGTCAACGCGACAACAACCTGGGATCAGGTGTACGTCGGAGCGACTGCGGCAAACCTTGCCGTCGGCGACACAATTTCCTTTGAAGGAACAACCCGCTCGGGCACGGAAACGTCGGGGTACTACACCATTCAGAACACCGCGAGCGATACGATCCAGGGACTTCTCTCGGCCATTGAAACTGCATACAATAACGACGTGACCGCCCGTGTCGACAGTTCGGGCAGAATCATTGTAACCGACAAATACGCCGGAAACAGCAGTATCTCGATCACCTTCGATTTCACGGAGGCTCACGACCTTGACTTTGGAACGGTTGCCACTGAAAATTCAGGGGGGCAGGAAGGAAGGTACGCAATCCCCGTCACCGCCTCAACCGATGGGAGCGGCCACCTGGTCCTGACCCATGAAAACTACGGCAGCGCGAACAGTTTCACCATATCGGCGACGGGCAACCTCGGCCTGACTAATGATACCTTCACCGGTATCGATGTGGCCGGCACGATCAATGGAGAAGCGGCAACGGGAACAGGCCGGACACTCACGGGAGATGCCGGAGAAACGAATATCGCCGGCCTGTCTGTGAAGTACACGGGAACGGAAGAAGGCGATGCCGGAACCGTTCGTCTTACAGTCGGTGTTGCCGAGCTTTTCGACAGGGCACTGTTCAACATCACCGACCCATACGATGGATACGTCGCCTTCAAAAAAGACTCTCTTCAAACGAGCATTGAGGATCTCGAGACCAAAATAGAAACGATGGAAGCGTACCTCAATCGCAAGCTGGAAACAATGATAAACCGTTTTGTCATGATGGAAATGGCGCTGAATAAAATCCAGTCCCAGAGCGACTGGCTCAGCGGCGAGCTCGATGCCGCGTACGGTGGATGGAACTGGTTTTAGTGGAGTTGCCCGACAGAGAAATGCCCGGGAAGGATGAATGAAAACAGGGTGACATCAACATGAGATGCACTGAAAAAAGAATGATCTAAGGGAGGAACCCCCATGTACCGACGCGGAGATGGAACAAGCGCGTATAAACAGACCAGCGTGACAACGGCCGATCCTAAACGACTGGTATTGATGTGCTACGAAGGAGCCATCAGCAACCTGAAAACGGCGAAGGAAAAATATGGCTCCGGCGATTACGAGGCAAAGGCGAAGGCCTTCAAGAAGGTATTTGATATCCTGGATGCGCTGATGCAAAGCCTTGACTTCAAAAGAGGCGGGGAGATCGCCAAAAACCTTGATGCTCTTTACAGCTACATGTACCGCCGATTGCTCGCGGCGGACCTGCGCAAGGATACAGCAGCCATAGACGAGATAATTCATCTCCTCGATGAACTCAAATCGACCTGGGAGGAGATTTCATCTGTCCCCCGGCCTGATCATCCCCGCGACTCGCACCACATCGGTCAAACGGCGGAAACGGTGGAACCGACAAGGATCACCGGAGCGTATTAAAATGAAAACACTCACTCTCCCGGATCTTTTACACTATAAACTGGACGCCTTTACGGATTTCCTGTCCGCGACCACGGCCCTGCGAGAGCTGTCGGGTTCGGATCCTGATTCAGAGCTTGATCTGAAGCGGGTTGAAAACCTTATAAACAAACGTCAGGTCTGCATTGACGTCATTGACAGGATTGATAAGAGGATAAACAGTCTGAGGGCGGGGAGGCCCGATATTGCTGCGACGCTGTCTTCAGAACAGAGGGAACGGATCACGGCAATTGCGAAGAAACTTGATGATACCGCGTCAGAGGCGGCACGAGCAAACCGAGATTTTGAAAAGACGCTCCGGTCTCAGCATGAAGACCTGAAAAACCTGCTGTTAAAGATGCGTCATACACAGCACGGCATTCAAGGGTATGCCCGTAAGGGAGTCAAGATGCAGACACCGAGATTTATGGACGTCAGGTTATGAAAATAAAAACTGACGCAATGCAGGCATCGACTCCTGCAATACTGTTATGATTATTGAACTTGAATGTCTAACAAACCATACCAAGGAGGGTAAAGAATGGACATCACGGCAAACAAGGTCAGCGCGGGTAAGCTGTCCATCCCCGACAGTGCCTCCACTCAACAGACAGCTCAGAGCGTAGAGAGACAGAAGGCGTTCGACAAAAAGGGCGACGTATCGTCCAACGCTCAGGTGGAGTATCAAAGCAACGTCAAAGAGATGACGGAAAAAATCCAGGAGTATCTCGACAACAGAGATGTCAATATCGCCTTTTCAACTTACGGCAGGAAGAACGAGAAAATCTCCGTGACCGTTACTGAAAAGGAAACGGGAAAGGTAATACGTGAGATCCCTGCTGAAGAATTGCAGCGGTTAAGCCTGCGGATGGAAGAACTGATGGGAATGATTTTCAACGACCAGGCATGAACGGACAGAGGGCGACTTCCTCGTCACCGAACCAAACCTGCCGCTATGCTTTTTATATCAACGCCCCCCCCTCTTCCTGTCCTGTTCTGGTCTGTATTGAGAAACGAACAGGATAATCTGAGTCCTGAAGAACGATTTGCCGAGCCAGTCTTCTGGCGATATTAATCACCACCGGAGCCCTCAGGTTTGCCGTTATTTCGAACGGCTCAGAACGAATGGTGACAATCACCATGGGAACCACATCCTCAACCGACGCAATCTCGAGGAGTTCCACCTCGCTGTCAGACAGAACGAGGCTGTAGTCCACTTTAACCATGAAGGCGTTTGTGACGATAAACGCCACTGAACCGTCATCAACGGATTGAAACCACGAGAAAGGAATGTTGTCGTGCTGGGTAAGAAGAACAAATCTTTTCAACCGTTCGAAGCCGAGGATTCCCCCTCTCATGGTAATGATGCGTGATTCATCAACAACAATGTTTCCAAATCGGGTGGTAGAAAATTCCACGGTCACTCCTTTGTCCGATTTTTCCAGAATTCGGATAATTGAATCATCGTGATCGTCTCATGACACGCCGCCTGCCTGTTCTGTTCCTGGATGATCGTGTACACTTCCTCACGGTGAACGGCAATATCATCGGGGGCCTCGATCCCGATCCGAATCTGTTTCCCCTTGACATCCGATACGGTGATCCTGATGCTGTCACCGATTCTAATCGACTCACCCAACTTCCTTGTCAGGATCAGCATGGCACGTTTTCCTATCTGAGAAAATCTAAGATTGATATATTGCTGATACTCGCCGCCATTGCGTATGAGGCCTTCAGGACAATTTCCTGCATGGCAAACTTGGTGGTTATATCTGCAACGTCAACATCTTCGGTATTTGAAATCAGCTCTGTCAACTTAAAGTCAAGATCGGACAGATTGCTTTCCGCTATCTCAAGCCGGTTGGCCCTTGCGCCGCACTGGGCAATATACTTGTTGACCTGCTTTGCCGCCGTGTCCAGATTATCGATCTGACCGGCAATGTCGTCGGGTGCATTATTGAGGAGCGCCGTTTTCAGGTTATCCAGCGTTTCGAAAATATCGACGTTCCCTTCTCCTTTATCGGTAAATATCGACTGGCCCGGCATTGAATAATTGAAGGTGATTCCTTTCCCGATCTCCACGGACAGTTCATCGCCATTACCCATGTAATACCCCTCCGTATAGCCATGGACATAGAAGACATCGTTCGTCGTCAAATCGGCCGTTCCAGCGGTAAACGTCAGCTCTATTCCATCACCAAGGGTAATGGTTCCGCCGGCCGGCACAGTAGCAACCGCCCCCCAGTTTTTACCTCCATCTTCAGATACCTGATAGGTCGCGGTACCGAACGCTCCTGAGCTCACTGTCTTCACAGCATATGTTTTATTGACCGTCCCGCTGTACGTTCCTCCGGACGCGACCGTTCCGTCAAAGGCATTATCGGGGGCGGCTGTGGCAGTTCCGATTGACGGGGCAGCGGAACTGGAAGAAAACGGTTCTTGACTCATCCTCGATCCGGCAAAAAGATATCGGTCTGAGTATTTTGAATTTGCCAAGGATTTTATTTCATCAAAAATCTGTTCGACCTCCACGGCGGCTTGCTGCCTGGTCGCACTGGTGGCTGTCCCGCTCGACTGGGCAAGGGCTATTTCCTTTGCCCGTACCAGCAGATCGTTCACACTCGTCAGCTTCGATTCCGACATGGTGATCCACGCTTCGGCACTTTCAACATTAGATGTATAACTTCCCACGGCGGCCTGTGTTTCCCGATACTTCATGATTCTGCTCATTCCGATGGGATCATCCGATGGTTTGTTGATATTCTTCTGAGACGACATCTTGTCCATCAGTTCATTGTACCGGTCCTGAACGGTGAACAGATTATTCATCATCGTATTGAACTTGGTGTTATCTGATATCCTCATTGCCATTGCGTCACCCTCCTCGAATCCCCGGCGGCCTCACCGATCACCTGACCAGTTCCAGGAGCGTTTCGACCAGGCCCTGAACGGTGGTACAGAGTTTTGCCGCCGCTGAATACCCCATCTGATACTTGATTAAATTCAGCATTTCTTCGTCGATGGACACCCCCGATATGGACTCCCTCCTGTTGGTCAGCTGGTCCATAAGATCGGTGTGATGATCGCAGGTCCGGACGGCCGATTCGGTATCCTCTCCGATCTGGCCGATAAATGATGAATAATACCCGTTGAATGTCGACGTGCCCCCGTTCAATACGAGCGAGTCCTTAAGCCTGCCGAGATAAAGGGCGTTGTTGCCGTCGCTGTTCACCGTTTCCGAAGCGGCAATTTTATTTACATCGGCGATAATATCGGCACTGACGTCTATCGTCCGGGCAGTTGTTTTGGTCGGGTCAAAGAAAGACCCCGCGACATTGCCGCTCAGGTCGTACCCGGATTGATGCTGGGCGTTTACTTCCTGAACCAGCGCCGCGGCAAGCGTGTCAAGATCGTCCAGATATCCCGCGGCGGTGGTATCACGAATTTCAATGAGCCCGGCCAGTTTACCGCTCGTAATGAAGCTGTTTATCGATTCACCCGGGTTATCCGCAAAGACAATATCGTGATAAAACGAGTTGCCGGAATTTACCTCGACATCGAGGTTGTAACAGTTTCCCGATTCAACGAGGGTCAATCCATTGGATATGAAAATATTCAGAGCTCCCAGTGAATCCTCGTAATATTGAATATCCACAATTTCTGCGAGTTCTTTAACCAGCACCGTCCGTTCATCCCTTAGCGTGTTCGTATCTCCGGTCCCCGTGTCGCTCTGGGATATCTTTTCGTTCAGATCGGCGATACTTGCCAGCTTGCTGTTTACCTGGGAGACTAAATTGACGATTGAGTCGTCAACATCGCCCTGGAGGGATACCAAATCGCTGCTGTACGAACGAAAGAGGTACGTCAGGCTCTCCGCGGTGGAAAGCACAGCTTCCCGCTCTGCCTGGCCGGCGGGATTAGCCGACAGGTCCTCCCAGGCACCCCAGAATTCATTCAATAGATCATCGATTCCTTCTCCCGTCGTTTCATTAAAAATAATTTCAACGACTTCAAGTTGTTCCTTCCGGGTCTCACTGTATCCCAGATCCTGAATCTGCTCATTGATCTCCGCCTCAAGAAAACGGTCGTAAATCCGTTCTATCTGGTCGATGCCGACGCTGAGCTGCACCAGCCCGGCTTCGACGTCCATCGTCCCGGTCGTCGTAAAGACGGGACGTTGCCTGGTGTACCCCGTCGTATTGACATTGGCGATGTTCGATCCGGTGATATTAATGGCCGTCTGATGACTGAGCAGAGAATCCTTCGCAATATTTAACGCGCTGATACCTGACATTCTTATCCCACCTTGCTGATGATGCGTCCGTTCGATTTATCTTTCCTGATGTGTCCCGTCTCTTCGTAAGTGTGAACGGGGGCCATCATGTCCCTGAGGAATTCAATAGAATTGTTAGTGTGCTGAACCGACGAATCTATGAGCGACATGTTCTTCCCGTTTATCTCCAGGACAGCCGGGACAAGGGAACGGAGCACCGACCTGCATTCCTCAAGCTGGCCGCGATGGCGGTCATCGGCATGGGAAATCAGATCCGTCAGGGATATGTCTTTCATGTCACACTCAAAATATGAAGCCATATCCGACACCACGGCGTTCCGCGCATCCTTCAGCGATCCTGCCATGGCCATCAGCTTTTCCCGTTCCTTATTGTTTTTTTTCAGTTCGTCCATCGAAAGCGTTACCAGCAGTTCATGTTCCGATTGAAGAGAACGATACAATTGCCTGTACAACCGTATCTCATCTTCAAGCGTCATGACCAGCGTATCGAAAGATGACATGATCTCCTCGCTATACGGTTCACTCTTCCGATGAATGCGTAATCCGTGACTTGTCATTGGACACACCTCATCATTACCATCGTATTTTCCCGGAGATCCGATGTGACGAAGACTATTAAAAAGGGGGGGGAGTGTTTTTAAACTAGACGATGATGTCCAGCAGGGATTCACCGATCATTTTCTGAGCGATCTTTTCTCCGTTCACGTCATAGGAGCCCTCTCTGATTTGTTTCTTCAGGGCGTCGACCTTTTCCTGACGGACATCGGGAAGTTCGTTAATCGCTTTTTTAATACTCTGAACATCCTTCGCCCGTGCGGACAGGCTTACTTTTTCTTCGGGAACGGACGTGGCATCGCCCACCGGTTTCTCTCCCTCTGCCGCTTTCTGGCTCTGTGCCTTATACAGATGGATGATCTCCCCGGCGGTATTTCTCGTATTGGATACCTTCATCAGTGATATCTCCCTTTTGTTTCCGTTTTATACTCTTCTATCGGTACCTTTACAATAAATCTTTAATCTTTTCCCGTTAATATTCGGGATTTACCAAGTTGGCGGTAAAGCATACCCTGAAGACCCAGGCCTCCCCCCCGGTCGGCCAGGTCTTCAGCCACCTTCTGGTCAAACATCATTGTATAGGTATCGCTCCAGGAATTTTTATTAGATAAAAAACCACCTGCAGGAATGGTTTTTCTCATCGATGTCAGCAACTGATATATGAATATCGATTCAAAATCAGCACATGCTTTCCTTAAATCCTCCTCCGTACGGTTTTTGTCGGCTCCATTCTTCGTACTTACACTGCCGCCGCTTTTCCCAATCTCCGATACTGCTTTCGGTGTAATCCCGTTCATAAGCTTTCTCTCTTTACATGATAACCAAGTCGGCCTGAAGTGCGCCGGCGGCCTTGATGGTCTGCAGGATGGTGATGAGGTCTCGGGGAGAGACTCCCACCGCATTGAGCGCATTCACCACTTCCTGAATCGTCACTCCCTGAGGAACAACCATTAACTTTTTCTTATCTTCCGTCACATCGACCGCTGCATCGGTCGTAACGACGGTCTGTCCGCCAGGTGCCATTGCGGCGCCGCCCCGGGTCTGGACAGGGCCGCTCCCCGACGGAGCGGACGGCGCAAAGGGCAGTGGCTGAGATACCTGCTGCGTTTCTTTGATCTGTATGCTCAGATTTCCATGGGCTATTGCCACCGTTGAAATCCTCACCTTATCCCCCATGACGACTGTCCCGGTCTTTTCATTCAAAACGACCGTCGCCACGGAATCGACGGGGATATCGAGATTTTCTATCATTGATATGAGCGACACAATATCCCCCGTATAGGATTCCTTCATCGATACCGATACCGTACCTGCGTCGACCAGGCTGGCGTCCACGTGGGGAATTCTATTTGTGAGCATTGCGGCCAGACCGTTGCAGGTCGTAAAATCGGAATGATTAAGCGTTATGGTAAATTTCCGCTGTTCCTTGAAGGCATACTCAAGTTCGCGCTCGATGAGTGCTCCGTTGGCAATACGGCCCACAGTGGCATGATTCTTGGCAACTCCCGTACCGCCGCTGCCGGCGGAAAAGCCGCCGATTGTGACCGCTCCCTGTGCAACGGCATATATATTGTTATCGGCCCCGCGGAGGGGTGTCATCAGAAGCGTCCCACCAAGAAGGCTCGACGAATCACCGATCGACGATACCATGACATCGATCCGTGTCCCCACCTTCGCGAAGGGAGGCAGATGTGCCGTCACCATGACCGCCGCTATATTATCGGACTTGAGGGTCTTGTCTTTCATCGAGAGCCCCTGGCTGCTCAGAAGATTCGCCAGCGTCTCGCTGGTAAATCCATTTTTAAGGCTGTCGCCTGTTCCGCTGAGTCCAACGATCAGTCCGTATCCTATGAGCTGGTTGTCCCGTACCCCTCCGATACTGGCAATGTCCTTGATCCGCGCCGACCACAGTGGTGACGCCGTCAAGAGAACGATGACGGCACCAATGACTGCCTGTCTGATAGTCTTACCCACTTCCATCTTATAATTCCTTCGTCACGGTCATGCTGAATCCATGAATCATCAGAAAGGCCATACCCAATCGATGATCCGTGTTAACCATCCCGGCCTCATTTTGTCGTTAATTATCCCGTCGCCCGTATAGATTATCTTCGCATCGGCAATATACTGTGAAGAGACGACATTATCCGACGAGATATCGTCGGGCCTGACAATACCGGATATGACCAGGTACTGATCTTCCGCGTTGATGGTCACCTGTTTCTTCCCCTCTATGACCAGGTGCCCGTTTTCAAGCACATTCACAACCCGGGCGCTGATTCGCGCATCCAGGGTTCCATCCCGGCTGGTGTTGCCCTCTCCTTTCAACTCATTCGTTGACGATCCGCCGATTTCATATTTTGCCAGCAGCCGATGATCGGGAGAGGCCTGCGTGACCCCGGCGATGCCGGCGGTCGCGCTTGAGTCCCGGCTCGTCTTGGTGTCTGCCTTGTTCTCGCCGCTGGAATCCTCGCTGATGATAACGGTCATGATATCCCCGGGATAACGTGCCTTGCGGTCGGCAAAGAGCATGTTATTCGATCTTTCACCGGGCCAGACAGATCCAGGGGTCCTCTCGCCTGTTTTGATCCGTTCCCCGGA
>JAFGWZ010000255.1 GCA_016936905.1 Deltaproteobacteria bacterium
AACAGGTCCGGAAAAATCTATGTTCTCGAGGTCAATGCAAATCCATGTTTGAGCCCCGATGCAGGATTCCCCGCCGCTCTGGAACAGGCCGGGATAACTTTTAAAAACATGGTTCAGTCTTTTATTAATTTCATGAAACAGAGATGTTCCTATGGTGATCAGGCCCTGCGTTCTGCCGGACAGAAGTAAGATACTGCACATCCTCCAGGCAACAAAGGCATTTAACAACACGGAACTGGGCGTAGCGCTTGAAGTCTTCGACGATGCTCTTAAGGGCGACGATTATACCTGTGTCTGCGCTGTCGACGGCAGTGAAACCCTGACGGGATACATATGTTTCGGGCCCATTCCAATGACCGACGCGAGTTACGACCTCTACTGGATTGCCGTCGATCCCACATGCGAGAAGAGGGGCATCGGGGGGGAACTCCTTCGTTATGCCGAAGCGGCTGTCGCCCGGCATGGGGGGATGCACATCTATATTGAGACATCGTCAACCGAGCCATACGGCAAGGCCAGATATTTTTATATGAAACACGGCTATGCTGTCGCATCGATTTTTGAGGATTTTTACAGGATCGGAGATAACAAAATAACGTTTACTAAGAGGATCTCAACCGGCAGCAGAGACACTGTCGGGAGGGAGAAGGAAGGTATATAACACGAGTCCGGAGTGGCGGAGATGGGCAAAGACAGGATCCTTCAATGTATTGAATCTCCCCGCAACGAGTTGCGGGGAATCTCCGACTGTTAAGGAAGATTGTTATTTTTATTCGCTCGCTAACCCCGCCGTAAGCAGCGGGGAATGCGCTCGCTGTTCAATTCAATGCGGCACACCGTTTGTGTTTACTTGGGCCGAACAGGAACGGTTCCTCTCCCGGGGCTTCGACAGCCCCCGCCGTTGCTTAGATTGCAGGAAAAAGAAATCGAAGCTCGGCAACGGGAATGATGAGGAGAGAGGATGGATGAAAAAAGAAAAGCTTACGCCGAGGAAGCGCCGCCCCAACACTCATGATGAAGTATGGCCGTAATCAGAGCTCTGTCCCGCAAATAATCCCCTCATGTCAATAATTTTCCCGTAACCGCGGCACCTGTACTGTAATTTGAGTGCCGTCCATGGAAAAAACTTTACATTATCCGTACGTTCTGTTTTTATGGAAAATGCGAAAAGGAGCGGTCGATGTTACGTTCTTCTTTTCCATGACAGGATAAGGAGAGGGATATACCCGGCACGCTTATGATTGTGAACACAATTGAAGCTCCCCGCAACACGTTGCGGGGAATCTCCGACTGTTAAGGAAGATAGTTATTTTTATTCGCTCGCTAACCCCGCCGCAAGCAGCGGGGAATGCGCTCGCTGTTCATTTTATCATAAGGGGTCAGCATGAAGGTACTCATGTTCGGATGGGAATATCCTCCCTTCATAAGCGGTGGGCTGGGAACTGCCTGCTACGGGATAACACAAGGATTAGCCGAGCAGGATGTTGAGGTCGTCTTTGTCGTGCCGAGAATGAGAGGCCGCATGGAGGGGCAACATATCAGGTTGATTGACGGGTCAACCGTTCGATTACGTGAGGAGGATATCGGCGGGATGGTGAAAACCCTCAGCTGTAAGCCGATTGACGCCTTTCTCATACCATATATGAATGAAGAATCGTACCGCGAGGCCCTTGAAAAGGCTATGGCCGTCAACGATGGAGGTGATGATGATCGGGACCAAAAGCAGGCAGATGACCGGTGGAGTCACTATGGGCCTGATCTGTGGAGTGAAGTCTTCAGATACGGGAAAGTAGCCCGCCACCTGGCGGGACAGGAATCGTTCGATGTCATCCATGTTCATGACTGGATGACGATGCCGGCGGGAATAGAGGCGAAACAGGAAACAGGGAAGCCGCTGGTGGTCCACGTGCACGCCCTCGAATCGGACAGGACGTCCGGGAGAATAAATGAACGGATATACGGGATAGAGCGTGAGGGGATGATGCGCGCCGATTGTGTCATCGCGGTCAGTCACTATACGAAGCGTAAGATTGTCGATCAATACGGTATCGAGCATGGCAAAATATCTGTGGTCCATAATGCGGTGACCCACGGGGAATCGAGACAGCGCTGTTCCGTCGTGAAAAATCCGGACCGCCCCTGCGTTCTCTTTCTCGGAAGAATGACATACCAGAAGGGCCCCGATTATTTTCTCGAAGCCGCCGCAAAAATAGTGAAAAAAAATAATGCCGTCACGTTTATCATGGCAGGATCGGGCGATATGCTCGGCAGTCTGAAGGAAGAGGTTGTTCGCCTGGGGATAGAGAATAATGTCAGTTTTACCGGATTTCTTCGAGGAACCGATGTTGAGGCGGCATATGCCGTGAGTGATCTCTATGTCATGCCGAGCGTATCGGAGCCGTTCGGCATCACCGCGCTGGAGGCTGTCATGTATGATGTCCCCGTCATTGTATCGAGTCAGGCCGGAGTCTGTGAAATCTTGAAAAACTGCCCGACCGTTGATTTCTGGGATACCGACGGCCTTGCCCATAAAATCTTGGAAATACTGGAAAAAGAAGAACTTCGCGTTCACATCGTGAGACGATGCCGGGATGAAATGAAGCATGTCAGTTGGAAGATCGCCGGGGGCAAAATAAAAAATGTTTACCGTACGTTAATGATGGTATAGTATCAATAATTTGGTAATGGAGTTCCGGTTCGGCCGTCGACGAACCACAAAAATCCTTACCCATTTTTCTCTGTGAGCGCTATATTCGCTGTGATACTATCATCCATGTCATGCCATTCAGTTATGACGACAGGCAGTGGAGGAACGGAAGTTGATGAACGACAATATATGTGACAGAAAGTATCTCTTCGAAGTAAGCTGGGAAGTCTGCAACAAGGTGGGCGGCATCAACACCGTCTTGAGAACGAAGGCGGGACAGGCTGTCGAACACTTCGGAGACAGGTATATCCTCGTCGGTCCTGATACGGGGCACAATCCCGAATTTGAAGAGACGGATGAGGCACTCTGGGCTGAGGTCAAGCGGCAGGCCTTCGATCGCGGCCTTACCTGTCGGTGCGGCAGGTGGGATATAGAAGGCAGGCCGCGGGTCGTGCTGGTCAACCAGAATAATAAGTATGAAACGGACAAGCTGCTGTTTCAGCTGTGGCACGATTATGGAGTCGATTCGATGACAGGGGGGTGGGATTACATCGAGCCTGTTCTCTTCAGTACCGCAGCCGGAGAAATAATTGAAATACTGCATCGGCAGGTCAATGAAGAAGACGAAGTCTCCATTGCCCAGTTCCATGAATGGATGACCGGCGCAGGGATGCTCTATGTCAAAAAGCATGTTCCTGAAATCGCAACGGTGCTGACCACCCATGCGACGATGCTCGGCCGTTCCCTCGCGGGAAGCGGAACAGATATCTATACGAATATCGAAGAAATCACGCCGAGCAGCATGGCGGCAAAGATGAACATCACGGCAAAGCATTCATTGGAAACGGTGTCGGCCCGGGAAAGTGACTGTTTTACCACCGTCAGCGATATCACTGCGGGTGAAGCGGCGCATTTCCTGCAGCGGTCGCCCGACCTTGTACTGCCCAACGGCATGAACATCACCGCCATCAGTGATTGCGCGAAACACAGGGATGACGTGAGTCAGCGGCGTGCCGCCCTTATCCAGTTCGCGGAGAAGTTTCTGCAGGAAGACCTTGACGGTGATAATGTTACGTTTTTTATTATATCAGGCCGCTATGAGTTCCGTAATAAAGGGATGGATCTGTTTCTCGAATCGTTGAAAAGAATCAGCGACTTTTTGAAATCGTCAAACAGCGCCGCGAAGATCGTTACGATTTTCAGCGTCATCGGAGGACATCTCGGAATATCGAATGAGACGAGGCAGATACTGCAGGGAGTCGATGTGCAGCGGTCCGGTATCGCCCGGATCTGCACACACCAGCTACGCGATCCCCAGTACGATCCGATTTGGAATACGTGCTCCCGGCTCGGCTTGAATAATGATCGGGATGATCATGTCAAGATCATTTTCATGCCCGTATACCTTGACGGATATGACGGGCTTCTGAATATCCCTTATTATGAAGTACTCAGCGGGTGTGATCTCGGCGTGTTCCCGTCGTATTATGAACCGTGGGGATACACTCCCCTCGAAAGCGCGTCCTATTGCGTTCCCACGGTGACGACCGATCTGGCGGGATTCGGAATATGGGTTAAGAATCATTTCGAGAACAACAATAGAGGTGTCATCGTTCTCGAATACCGCAATCGAAGCCATGATCAGATCGTAGAATGCCTCACGAATCATATTAGTGAACTCCTGGAATGGTCAGATGAAGAAAGGGAAGCCCAGAGAGTCAAGGCCCGCGCCATCGCGGAAAAAACCGACTGGCGTGAGTTCTACCCTTTCTACCTGAAGGCATACTCTCATGCCGTCAGGAAAGTGACCGAACGGGTTCACGTCCTTGATACCAGCGCGTACCGGAGGGAGATCTACTATACAGGCACCGATTCGCTACAGCCCCGATTCAAGACGTTCAGTGTCGTCGCGGCTCTGCCGGACAAGATCAAGGATCTGAGAAAGATCGCGTATAATCTTTTCTGGACATGGAATGTAGAGGTCCAGGATCTGTTTGCCCGGCTCGATCCTCAACTCTGGGCGGATGTATGCCATAATCCGATAGAGCTTCTGGAACGCATCAGTTCTGACAGGTTGTGGGAAATGACGAAGAACGAGTCGTTCCTCCGCCTCTATGCCAGGTCCCTTGAATTGATGAAAGACATGAGGGGGGATGAAGAATTTACGCTTCAACGGGATCCGTCGATAACGACGGAAAGACCGATCGCCTATTTTTCAACAGAGTACGGCCTACACCAGAGCCTTCCCATTTATTCGGGAGGGTTGGGGATTCTGTCCGGCGACCACATCAAATCGGCGAGCAATCTGAACATTCCCATGGTGGGCGTCGGGCTCCTCTATAAGAGCGGTTATTTTGCACAGGCGGTCGACAAGGAGGGAAACCAGCTCGCGTCCTATCCTGAAAACGATTTTTCGCGCATGCCCGTCAAGATGTGCGACGGCGGAACGAATGAACCGGTAAAAATTCATGTTGATCTCCCCGGGCGTAAACTTTACGCTCAGATATGGAAGATCGACGTGGGCAGGGTGCCCTTGTACCTCCTCGATACCTACGTGCCGGAAAACAACACCCAGGATATGCAGATAACATCGAGGCTGTATGGCGCCGACCACAGGCTGAGAATCGAACAGGAGATTATGCTCGGTATCGGCGGGGTCAAGCTGTTGCATGCGCTTGGGATAGAGCCGTCAGTTTATCACCTCAACGAAGGACACAGCGCCTTCCTGCTCATAGAGAGGATTCATCGGTTTATTAAACACGACGGCCTGAGCTTCAATGAAGCCCGGGAAGTTGTTAAGGCCAGTTCCGTTTTCACCACCCACAGCCCGGTGGAAGCGGCAAATGAGAGGTTCGAAGAATCCCTCATGAAAAGCTATTTCTCCGAATATATCAAATCCCTGGGCATCTCGTGGGGAGACTTCTGGGAACTGGGAAGGGAAGAGCCGGGAGCCGACAGGCCGTTTTTCATGCCTGTTCTTGCCTTCAAGCTGAGCTGCGCTTCCAACGCGGTGAGCAAACTTCATGGGAATGTTGCGCGAAGAATGTGGAAAAATGTCTGGTCAGGCTTCGAGATCGACGAAATTCCCATCGTTGCCATCACCAATGGTGTTCATATGCAGTCATGGACCGCGCCGGAAATGAAGTCGTTGTATGAACGCTATCTCGGAATTGACTGGTATTCAAAGAATTATGATATGAGTAACTGGAGCAAGGTAGACGATATACCGGATAAGCTGCTGTGGCACACCCATGAAGACCTGAAGATGAAAATGGTCGATTTTCTGAGGAGACGGTTGACCGATGACTGTGAAAAAAAGGGCCTGTCTCCCACCCTTATCAGGGAGAAAGCGGGAAGTCTTGATTCCAATGCCTTTATCATCGGTTTCGGCAGGCGTTTTGCCGCGTATAAACGGGCAGATCTCCTGTTTTCCGATCCCGACAGGCTCGCGGACATCCTGGACAGCGCTCCGGGTAAGATCCAGTTTGTCTTTGCAGGGAAGGCCCATCCGAACGATGACGCCGGCAAGGCGCTGATTAAGAAGATTTACGCACTTTCCATGGAAGATCGGTTCATGGACAGGATATTCTTCATTGAGAACTATAATACCGAAACGGCCCGCTATATCGTGCAGGGGGTTGACATGTGGCTCAATAATCCCCTGCGACCGAGGGAAGCGAGTGGAACGAGCGGGATGAAGGTTGTCGTGAACGGCGGTTTGAATGTGAGCATTCTCGACGGCTGGTGGGATGAAGGATACGATGGAAACAATGGATGGGCGATTGGAGGAAAGAGGGAGTATGCAAATCTGGAGAGTCAGAACCTGATCGACAGCCAGAGCCTGTATGAGATCCTGGAAAATTCCATAATAACGACATACTATGATATAAATGCAGAAGGCATACCTGAGCAGTGGGTTCGTAAGATGAAGCAGTCTATAAAAACTCTTGTTCCCCGGTTTAATACCCATCGCATGCTGAGAGAATATTATGATACCATGTATCTTCCTGCCGCGAGGCGATCGCATGAACTGCGGGAAAATCGATATGAACGTGCCCGGGCACTCGCAGAGTGGAAGTCGAAAATTGCCTCCAGATTTTCGACAGATCATATCAGATGGTACAGGGCCCGCGGTTTCAGGGGAGACAGGCTCGACCTTGGTGACGAATTTGAAGTGGAAGTCGGTATTGATCTCGGCAGGCTTACTGAGGATGAGATTCGAGTCGAACTTGTTATCCTGGAATCGGATGAACAGGACAGTCTGCGCCATCCCGTAATCATTCCCATGGAGAAAGGGGAGGTTGTCAGCGACGATGCCACCGCTGTCTATGTCGGTTCTTATCAAGCGTTGCAGTCGGGTAAGTTTGCTCACGGTATCAGGGTAATTCCGTACCATAAAGATCTTTTTACCTACCAGGAAGTCGGCCTGGTGCACTGGGCCTAGAAAGAAGAGGTGTCATCATGAAGATGAACGAAGTGAGGGCAATAGCGAAAAAGTGGAATGTGAATGTCCGCGTCGGCCGTTCAAAACGGGACATAATACGGGAGATTCAGGCAGCCGAAGGGTTCACCCCCTGTTTCGGAACAAGAACGATCTGTGATCAATATAAATGCCTGTGGAGGAAAGACTGCATAGGCGATGAGTAGTAATGCGCATGCATCAGAGAAAATACGGTGATTTCTCATGCCGCTGGTAACGATTTATTTTCAGCTTCATCAGCCCTTCAGGCTTCATCCCGATCGGGATAAATTTCTCTGGGACGAGATGAACAGAGAAGTGTTTGTCAATGTGTCCTCGAAGAGTTATCTGCCGGCCCTCTCGTTGCTGACGGAGTCGATTGCCGCCAACGGGTCATTCAAGATTACCCTGAGCATGTCAGGAGTTTTCCTGGAACAGGCGGAGATGTATCAGCCGGAAGTCATAATGGCCCTGCAACGGCTCTTCGATGCCGGGGGGAAAGAGATGAGGGTCGAATATCTCGACGAGACATATTATCATTCACTCTCCAGTATCTACCAGGACCCGGTGAAAAAGGAATTTCGCGATCAGGTATCCCTCCACCGTGAAAAAATGAGAATGTTCTTCGGCATTCAACCGAAATCCTTCCGAAACACGGAGCTCATATACAATAACGAAATCGCCGAAACGGTGTACGATATGGGATACCGCGCGATGTTGTGCGAAGCGCGGGATGATATGGTCGGTGGCGTCGATCCGGCGATTATGCCGGGTACCATATTTCGGGCCAGGGGAACCGGGCTGATTGTGATTCCCCGGAACAGAGAATTAAGCGATGATATTGCCTTCAGGTTTTCTCGTCGGCAGTTTACCCCCTTCGAATATGCTCAAAAGATTGCCGGGATGAATTATGAATCGGTTATGCTCGGATTTGATCTGGAACATATGGGGGAGCATATCTGGGAAGACAAGGGCATCTTCGATTTCTGGAAGGATTTGCCACACGCCTTGGCGGAACATTCGACTATCGAGTTGGCTACCCCCGCAGAGATTGGCGCAAGGTATGAAAACAGCGCATGCCCCATTGTCGACATTCCCCGATCGTCCACCTCTTCGTGGGCCGATGCAGCGAGGGATACCTTCGGATGGATGGGCACGCAGACCCAGTATGAACTTTTCAGGGATATAGAGAGCCACGAGGCGGATGCGAAAAGAGCGGGAGGAGAACTTCTGACGCGGTGGCGGCATCTCACCACGTCGGATCATGTCTATTTTCTCCATGAACGGCCCGGGGACGACCATGCCGTTCATTCATACTTTAATCCATACGGCGGTTCGTCAACCCAGGCAACACAGATACTGACGAGGAAGATCGACTATTTTGATACAGCGCTCAAGCGGTTTGATATTCTGAAGAGAAGCGAGCGGACGGTGGTCCTCATGCTGGCGCCTGAAACGGGAAAACTTCCCGATGAGATGGGGCCTCTGGCCCAGTACATATCGGGGAAAAGCGGTGGGTTGGGAGAAGTCGTGTCGGCCCTCTGTGAGGGGCTTATCGATAGAAATATCGACGTTCACCTGGCAACGCTCAATCTCAAGAAACGATTCCAGCGGGAGAGCCATCTTGATGAGTCACAATGGCGGACTATCCGATACCAGACGGAGTCGGACAAAATCCACCTCGTCAGTTCGTCTATTTTTGCCGATCTGCCCGGTGCATACGGGGGCGATCCCCGGCTTAATGCAGCGGAATTCCAGAAAGAAATCGTTAACAATATCATAAAGGAGGTTCGGGGGAAGAGCAAGGGGAGGCTCATTGTTCACAGTCATGACTGGATGGCGGGGGGAGCCATTACGGCATATGTAAAGTCCCGGAAAATCCCCATTCTCCATACGGTGCATAACATCTTCACGGGACATATACCGTTTGACATGCTCTTCGGCATCGACCTCGACCAACTGTCGAATTATCTCTATTTATCCGATATGTACGGCAGGCGATGTGTCGACTGCCAGGCCTCAGCCATAAAGAGCGCCACGTTGATTAATTTTGTGGGACAGAGATTCCTGGAAGAGGTGGTCAATGATTTCTTTTCCGACCGGTATATCGTGCCGCCAAGTGTACGCCAGGAAGTAAAGGAAAAGTATCACTTCGGATCGGCACTGGCGATCATAAACGCCCCGTCGCGACTCATGTATCCCGAAAACTGCCAGTATCTTGTCCGGCGCTATGGGCTCAACGACGATGTCATCGCGGCGAAACGGGAAAATCTTGTGGAATTTCAAAAGAGAACGGGACTCGCCGTGAACAGTGACGCAATCCTTTTTTACTGGCCGTCACGACTCGATCCTGCGCAGAAGGGGACAGATCTCCTTCTCGAAATAATTCTCAAATTTGTAATTGAGCATGGCGATGTTCAGGTCGCCGTCGTGGCAGACGGGGTTGGTGGAGACAGGAACCAGGAAGAAACGATTGGCCGTATTGCCTGGGCTTCAGGGGGGAAGATTTCTTATCAGCATTATAATGAAGAATTATCCATGCTCGGCTTCGCGGCGGCACATGATGTCTTCGGCGCGTCTCTCTATGAACCGTGCGGACAGATTGACCAGGTGGGAAATCTCTTCGGTGCGACGGCAACCAATCGTGATACCGGTGGGTATCATGACAAGATCAGGGAATTACGTCTGCGGATCGACGGATCGGTTCAGGATGTGGGCAGCGGGTTTCTTTTCAGGGATTATGATGCCGGGGGGCTCTGGTACGGTCTCACGAAAAGTGTCCGGTTTCATCGCTATCCTCTGGAGATACGGGAGCCCCAGATCAGGCGAATCATGAAAGAAGCGCGGGAACGGTACGATCTGAATGTCATGATTGCCGAATATGTCCGGGTGTATGAGAAACTCAACGGGGGGACCCCCCTTGCATAGTCAGTCCTTCGCTGCGGAAGCATAACCAGACGTCGGATACCAGAGAAAGAGATGGTGTCAGGCTGTTTCTGGACAATCGGGTGGCATTGCCGCTGAAAGGCGATGCTCTATGTGACCGCAGAGCTGGCTCGGGGTATCGCAGCCCACTGTCACGACGGTTTCTTGTTCCACAACTCAATCAGATAATCTTTGTGATTTTCAAATTTTATTGCCTGATCTTCAACCACTTGTTCAGCTTCCTGGGACGACATATCCCATGTCTGTCTGACAAAGGAAGCGACCCGGGCATAATAGAGAGGTGTCATAAGATCGACAAGCTTGTAACGATTTATCTTCCATGCGTGGTACGTCGAGGCAAGCTCGTAAAGAATACGGACCCACGCGTCGGTGGGGAGATGAAATTGGTCCGTGTCAAGCTTCGACGCCTCTTCAATATGGCGGAAACTCTCGGCTGTGAATATATCCTGCCACAGCACTGAAAACTGCTGGAAGCCAATCTTGAAGCTCTCGATTATCCCTTCAAGATTCGTCGTTACGGCTTCAGGTTCCAGGCTGCCCTGAAAACCGAATGTCTCCAGAGGCTCGCTTCCCTTTATGTTTTTCCAGCACGATTCATATTGTTCCATAAGATAAAAAATCGTCCAGATCACCTGCCGGAACATGGGACCGAGGTGCTGGGCGGGGTCTTTCGCATCGTGGATCTTGACGCCAAGATTCGACTGGCAAATCTTGAAGTCATGGGTAATGACGCTTGTCGTCATCCATATATCGATGCCGAAGCGGGCGATGTCGGTTTCCCACACATCCTGTTCAATGTAGAAATTGATCACATCGCCGGAGATGGCAAAATCCCCCCCGATCGGCTGGCGCATGCGTTTTCCATAGAGGGCCCGTGTAATGTTGTACACGATATTATTCGTTATGGTCCCGTCGTATTTATGCCGCACGTAGACGGGAGCCACGAATTGATACCCTTTTTCCATGACGGGACAGAGGAGATACTTGATCCAGTCGGGGGTGATGCTGCGAAGGTCCGAATCGACAACGGCGCAGGCTTGTATTTTCAGACGCTTGGCTGCTTCGAAAACCGATCTCAGTGCCGTTCCTTTCCCCGCCGGACCCCGATAGATGGTGACCACCTTCTCCTGCCATGGTTTCAACTGAAACTCCTTGGCGACCTCACGGGTGTCATCTGTCGATCCGCCATCGGCGATAAAGATCACACATCTTTTATTTCCACAATGTTTGGCAAGGCCGTGGCTTACCATCTGTATGACATGTTGGATGGTTTTTTCATTGTTGTAACAGGGGATCCCCACCATGATATCCGCCGATTCGATTTCCTCGATCCGTTTGGACCCATATGTTCTGAGTGCCGTATTGTATGTCATGATACTGACCTCCCCGTTTGGTTGCGTTTCAGCATATCACAAAACGATTGCCCGTGACAATGTGATCGTTCCGCTTCCAGATGAAGAGGAAAAGATCCCCTCATCATGATAAAACCCACCCGGTAGTAGATGTTTTTTGTCTCTCGTGCGTGGGAAGCACACGATTGTGAGAACGCATGAAGGCGGTTAACCCGGAGGAATAGCGTAACTGCCTATAATCATAATAACAATTACATTTCTGAGAGGGGATGATAGCAATAGTAATTGATGAATATCATACGGTATGGTAAGACTCTTTGAATAAAGAGCAGAAAGAAGAATACCGAGGAATAAGAAAATGGAGGAGTCGAACAACGGCGTGAAACGGGAGTACAGGGAACTCTCACTGCTTTATGAAATCAGCCAGACGCTGGGGAGAAGCATGGATCTCCGTGAAGTTGTGGGGCCTTTGTTAAACGCGCTG
>JAFGWZ010000032.1 GCA_016936905.1 Deltaproteobacteria bacterium
GATCATCATATACGATTTTCAACAGGGACGAGATGATTTCATCACACCGGGCCTTCCACCGTCGTGGCCCCGCCGGAGACGATGGTGGGGCGGAATCTGTCGAGGCAACCATGGAGAGGATGTCGTCGATCATGTTTTTCTCCCGCCGTTTCGGCGTCGCGGCGCCTGCGTCGCTCATGTCGATGACAAGCGGCGCCTGAGGCCACTCGGCCGTTATGTTCCGCGCGATGTCGGCCGATGATGTTTCCCTGGCGATCGCCTCTGCTATGAACCGGCCTATATTGTCGATTCCTTTCAGATAATCGTTGCCACCGATGATCCCTTCCGGGGTAAAGTCCTTCATGCGGGAGAACCGCAGGGTGAGCCCTTCGGCGGGGCAATCCTCACGGGGAACAGGAATGTACAAAGATGGCGCCAGTTGTGTTATGACCTCATCGAGACTGTAAAGGTCGACCATGACCGGGCCGGCCGAGGCCTTTCGTTCCTCGCCGGGGCACAGCGGTGCCAGCGCGCAAATGGTAAAAGGTATCGTCGGTATTTTCATCAACAGGCCTCCCCAGTTCCCAGGAATATCCGTGGCCTTTTCCCGGGTCAATCAATGATACTTTCCAGTAGTTTCCGTGCCGCTTCGATGTCGTGGCCGTTTAATCCGGCCTGATAACCGTAGCCGTGCGCCCTGGCTGCCGGGTCATCATTCTCGACTTCCGTCAGCGGGATATCGTGGCCTTCCTCTGTGCCGGATTGCATATCATGGTATAAACGGCGGACTCCCCGGGCGAACCCCTCCCAGAACCGGTCGACGACGGGATTGTCGTTCCCGAGAAACCGGATCGCCTCCGCGGCGTTGATCCGTGCCTCAAAATCCCTCTCATCCATATCGGCACCCCCCTGCGGTTCTCTGTCTTAAAGCTTTGCACACTATCGATTTATGGCATTTTGACCCCCGATTTTCATCGGGGTAAACTCCGGGAGAAATTCTTGTCCCGAATGAGGGATCTCTTAGATTTCTCAGTATGACATAATGTTTGGCTCCTTCGAAATGACACGAGGAAAGGATACTCCTCGGAATAACATAAAATGAGGATATGAAAAGCATTCTGTCTGTGTTTAATCCGTAGATTTCTCTTATTACAAGGATTTCTAAGTTAATCAGGCGTGTGATGATAAACTGACTTTTTTAATTCCCGGCAGCTTGCTGCGATACAATAACCAGAAACAGACATTTTGAATCCTCTTTACCGCATGCAGTAAGTTTATGAAGAGATTTCGCCCGGTCTCATACACCTTTTCTCAGGATTGCTTTCGGGATCTGCCCGAGCGTGCAAGCAGTATAATTATTTTTTTTGACGATGTCCAGCAAATCAATGAGAATCTCGTTGCAGGGGGGCATACATGCGGTGATGTCAAAATGCCGCCATTTATCCTCCCTGTGAGAGTAAAGAGTGACTCATCAGCGGAAGCATGAACGGCCTATCTCAGGTCTCATGCGGCAAGTGTTGACAGCCAGTCATACAACGGGGCAAAGGATCGGCCCACAGGCCCTTCTCCGGGAAGAATGAAGACAAATCCCTTCCTCTGTTCCGGCACCAGTGCTATATGCCTGATTGCCCCGGGATCGGGATTCTCCCGGAGGAATCGGTACATGAGGTCCCGGACCTTGTATGATTCATAATAAAGATAAAATTCATGATGCCCCCACGTAACGGGGTCCCTCGTCAATTTCCATCCGTTGGTTATTTTGGGACCACGGAAACGGGCATACCGGGTTTCAATAAGGTGCCCCTCGCCGGGGAGGCGGGCATTCACATGAACGGTGATGAACAGGCGGTCGTAACGCATGATCAGGAAGGATACAGGCATGTAAAGCCACGAGTGCCGCGGCAGCAAGGTAAGCGTCGCATCAACCCGGGAGACCGGGCCTTGTTCCCGGGGATAAAGGCGGGCGTGACATCCCACGGAGCCTCCGATAGAGGTGAACTCCTTGTCGTGCGGTTTGATCACGGCAATCAGCGCGTTGAACACGGAGAGCAGGATCCGGCGGTTATGCCGCACACCCCGGTACAGACCCCATGTGATGAGGCATGTAAACATGATCATTAAGAAGAAAATCGGTACTGTTACATATCCGTTGTAATCCATGGCCTTCTCCGTCGGGCATGTCAGAACCCCGCCCCTCTGAAATGGCCGTGTCTTTTCTGGTGTGCCGTGATGAAATCACGAACGGGGAGAATAATCTGCCTTCGATGATACAATCACCGGCGGCGTAATTCAAGCGTATTTTGCCGGGACGACGGATGAGATGTCGGAGATTGTACCAGTATACCGCCGGTGAACGATGGATGGCATGGAACAGCGAGACGGGGCTGCCGGGACGGGGGACGGCGGAAATAATGGGAAAATGAAGTAAGTGATTGACGTCCGACCGGTATTGATGGTAGCAAATAACACAGTCTTCATGTTCCTGAGTGGGGGGGGCGCTCAGGGATACCATTCTAATCACCGCAACCGATCTTTCATATCATCTCACAAAGGAGGGAGTTATGCCAGGTACTCTTGAAGGACTGAAGGTTTTGGACTTCACGACGTTGCTTCCCGGGCCGTATGCCACCATGGTTCTTGCCGACCTCGGGGCGGATGTCGTGCGGGTTGTCTCCGGTACTCGTCCCGATCTGGTGGATTTTTTCCCGCCGTTTATTCCCGGGACGAAGGTCTCCGCCGCGTCTGCGCAGCTGGGACGGAATAAACGCTTATTGACATTGAACCTCAAGGATCCCCGGGCAATCCCGGTCATTCATCGTCTGCTCGACGATTATGATATCGTCATCGAACAGTTCAGACCCGGCGTCATGGAGAAGTTCAAACTCGATTATGAAAGCCTGCGGGAGGTGAACCCGGGGGTTATTTACTGCTCCATAACCGGTTACGGACAGACCGGCTCGATGATGATGCGGGCGGGCCATGATATGAACTATATCGCACGTTCCGGCCTCGCTTCCTATACGGGTCGGAAGAGCAGCGGCCCCAGCCTCGTGGGGATGCAGATCGCAGACGTGGCGTCCGGTTCCTATAATGCTGTCATCGGTATACTGGCTGCGGTCATCCACCGGAATATCTCGGGGAAAGGGCAGTATATCGATATTTCCATGACCGACGGCATGATCGCCTTCAACGCCATGTACGGCGCCGGCGCCCTGGTGGACGGCAAGGATCCGGATCTTGAAGGAATCCTGCTGAACGGCGGGTCCCTCTATGATTATTATGAAACGAAAGACGGCCGTTACATAAGCTTCGGCGGTCTCGAGCCCCAGTTCCATACCAATTTTTTCAATACGATAAACCGCCCCGACCTCATCCCCGGGGGCGTTTCACCCAAGGACATTAAAAAGGTAAAAGGAGAGATCCGCGAGATCATCCTGACGAAGACACGGGACGAGTGGATTGAAATCTTCAGCAAAACCGACGCATGCGTGGAACCGGTCATGACCTTGACCGAGATGTTCAACGATTCCCTGGCAAAAGAACGGGAAATGGTGGTAGACGTACCCCTGTCGGACGGCGGGACGGTCCGGCAGCTGGCGTGTCCCATCAAATTTTCGGAAGCAAAGCCGGAATACAAAAGTATCGGTGCCACGATAGGGTCGGTCACCCACACGAAAGAGATATTCGGCGAACTCGGTTACACCGACGACGAGATCGAGGCGTTTGAACAGTCAGGCCTCTTCAGTTAGGCGCAGTGGAGAGAAGGACGCATCGTTGCTTCCAGGAAGATTCTCTTCTGTTCGAAATCTTCCTGTGAGCTTATATCCGAGCAGGAGATCATGTCACCGAAGCGAATGGTTACCCGGGTGAACGGTTTTGGAAGCATGAACCTGTCCCAGCTGTTGAAATACCAGGCGCTCCGGGCGCTCGCGTAAAAAGGAACGATAACGGCGCCGGCGGCGTTGGCCAGGTAGATGACTCCCGGTTTAACGATTCCCGCCGGCCCTCTCGGGCCGTCCAGGATATGGGCGGCCAGGCCCGTTTCCTTCAATCTCTCTATCATTTCATGCAGCGCCGCTCGGCCGCCCCGTGAAGAAGAGCCCCGGACGGTGTACCAGCCTGTCCTGTTTGCGACGCCGGCGATGACTTCTCCGTCGGCGCTCCTGCTGATCATGAGTCCCGGATTGTATGGGCTGTATTTTTTAAAATATCTGATTGCAGGGGCAAATTGCTGATGCCAGGTACAGAGAAGAACCCTGCCGCCCTTACTGAGATGGTCAAGCCACGGAGCTTCATTTTCCACGGTGAGGCGAAACGTGGCGCAATAAAGGCGGATAAGCCGGTACAGGAGCGACAGGAACGGCTTTGATGTGAGAATTTCAAATTTATAGTTTCGCGAAAATGAGCCTATGAAGGTGTCCCCCCTTATGATAAGTAACAGAGCGTCCCCTTTTTGCTTTCTCTTCTGAATAATCTCGCGGCGGTGGTGCGGGACAGACCATGTAATGAAAAATAAGGTTCGTGCAACTCATTTGAATTGAACAGCGCTCGCATTCCCCGCTGCTTGCGGCGGGGAATGCGAGCGAATATAAATAAACATATTTCTTGGCAATCGGAGATTCCCCGCAACGAGTTGCGGGGAGCTTCAATTGCTCACAACCAGATTACCTGTTTATCCTCTGATATGTCGTTTGTCAATAACAAAGGGGAGGATGGTATGTCCCGTTCAGGTACAAAGCCCCCTTTCAATCCCGATCGGGTTATTTTCTTCCCGTTGCTGCATCGATCTGCAATGAATGTCGGGAGATTCAGGGGAAATGCATGTTTAGCTGGTCGGCAGCCGGTTAAGATCTGACACAACACTACCCTGTGATGCATGTTTTTTTATTTGATGGTGCATCCCGTGCGTGGTACTATCAACATACGTGTCTTGCCAGGTGAATCGGTAGTGTTCATTACGACAGTTTTTCTCTGACAGGAGAAAAATCATGGGATTCCGCAAGGTGCCTGAAATAAGCCGGCGATACTTCCTCAGGGCATCGGCAGGGATTGCGGCCGCGGGACTGGGTATCCCCCGGGTTGCACATGCCGGGCAGCCCCGGGGATTGGCAACGATCATCGATCTTAACCTCTGCGACGGATGTCCGGGCAGGGAAATTCCCGCCTGTGTTGCCGCCTGCAGAGATCTCTATCAGAAAACGGTGCCCGATCCGGTTGACCCCATTCCCAGGCTTTTCCCCCGGGGAAA
>JAFGWZ010000256.1 GCA_016936905.1 Deltaproteobacteria bacterium
AAACAGGCATTCCCCGTCAATATTCGGGTCATCTGTTACGACAAGCGGGGGCTCCTGTCGGAACTGAGCAGCGCAATATCCAGCCTTGGGATCAATATCAGCTCCGCAAACATCGATACCGTGCGGGGAGAAAACGCGACCTGTGATTTTGAGCTCGATGTGAGCGACCTCGAGCAGTTCAACACGCTTGTTTCCGCCTTGAAGAAGTTGAAGAGTGTCCAGTCTGTTGAGCGATTGCGAGGGGCGCTGCAGGGTGGCAAGAAGAAGGCATATATGTGAGAACTCGTGTGAGGTATTGACAGGAACGGCATAGTTGCTGTATGAATCCTCAGCACTACATCCACAAAGGAAAAGCTTTATAGAATGTCGAGATATGTTATTTCAACCTCCCCTCTGTCATTTCGATCGAAGGGAGAAATCTTGAATATATTGATTTCATAAGATTCTTCGTTGCTATTGCTCCTCGGAATGGCACAAAATGAAGATATGCAAAGCTTTCAAAGGAAGAATACAATTATGATGATGAAATTATGCAGGTGGATCACCGTGATCCTCATTACCCTGATTCTTCTGCCGGCAACGGCAGCGGCGGCGCATAAGTACCTCGTAGTGGTCGACCCGGCCCACGGCGGGAATGACAAGGGGGTTCAGCTTACCAATACCGTTTATGAAAAGGATATTACGCTGATTATCGCGAAACAGGTGCAGAAAGAGATCGGTGGAAAGAAAGGCATATCGATCAAGCTGACACGGACAGGCGACACGAATCTCGTCCTGTCGGAAAGGCTTCGCATGGCCCGCGAATTAAAGGCGGATCTCTTCATCAGCCTTCATGTGAATGCCGGGTTCGGAAGACGTTCGTCGGGATACGAGATCTACTTTCCCGGGTTCAAGAAAAGGCCGAAACAGGATAACGGATCGAGGGAAATCGTTGAAGACATGGTGCGAAACAAATTCCTTAACGAGAGCGTGCGATTTGCCCAGATCGCCATGAAAAACATAGAACCGATATTCCCCCGGCAGGGGAGGGGGCTGAGAGAGTGCCCGATTCCCGGTTTCGATAAACTGGAAATAGCGGCCGTAGTTATAGAACTGGGATTCGCCACGAACGTGGAGAATCGGAAAAAAATGACAACATCGTCAACCCAGAAAGCAATTGCAGAGGCCCTGGGGAAGAGCATTGATGATTACTTTGCAGGACTGATGAAGAATGGCGAGAAGTAACGGAAGAAAAAATGACGAGTTGAGGCCGATACGGATAACACGGGACTTTCTCCGCTACCCGAAAGGATCAGTCCTGATGGAACTCGGTCATACCAGGGTGATCTGCACCGCGTCGCTTGAAAGCGGTGTGCCTCACTTTCTCAGGGACTCCGGGCAGGGGTGGCTCACCGCCGAATATTCCATGCTCCCCATGGCGACACCTGAGCGGAACATGCGGGAATCATCCCGGGGGAGAATCGGCGGGCGGACTCATGAGATACAGCGGCTGATCGGGCGGTCCCTCCGTGCCATAACCGACCTGAACGCCTTCGGTGAACGGACCATGTATGTCGACTGCGATGTCATCCAAGCGGACGGCGGAACAAGAACCGCCTCGATCACGGGAAGCTTCATCGCCATGGTCGAAGCCTTTCGTTCTTTGAAGAACGACGGTATCATCGAGCGGATTCCCGTCACCGACTATATTGCCGCCATCAGTGCCGGTGTGGTGGAAGGAGACGTCCTTCTCGATCTCGATTATAAAGAAGACTCACAGGCCCACGTGGACATGAATATCGTCATGACCCGCTCAGGGCGGTTTATCGAGGTGCAGGGGACCGCCGAACAGGAGCCGTTTCACCGGGACTACCTGGATCGGATGATCGACGTCGCCTCCCGGGGGATCACAGAGCTGACGGACAGGCAAATCGAACTGCTGGGAGACCTTAACTGAAAACCATCGTCTTTGCCACGAAAAACAGGGGTAAGCTCAACGAACTTACGTCTCTGCTTAGTAACGAAGAAGACGTTACCATTCGTTCCCTGAGTGACTATCCCAAGGTTCCGGAAATTGTGGAAGACGGAGAAACTTTTTTCGAGAACGCCTTGAAGAAGGCTAAAGTGGTGTCGGAACACACGGGAGAATGGGTCATCGCCGATGATTCAGGACTCGTGGTCGATTCGCTCGGCGGACGGCCCGGCGTTTATTCATCGAGGTATTCAGGACCGGGCGCGACGGATGACGATAACAACCGCCTGCTCCTCCAGGAACTGCAATCGGTGCCGCCGGAAAAGCGGGGTGCGGCCTTCCGCTGTGTCCTAGTGCTCTATAAGCCTGACGGAAACTACCGGTCCTTCGAAGGAGAGCTGAGGGGGTCTATCGCCCGTTCCCCCGCGGGGAGCGAAGGGTTTGGCTACGATCCCGTCTTTTACGTGGATGCGTATGGAAAAACCGTCGCGGAGCTGGGGCCTGATATAAAAAACAGGATCAGCCATCGGGCGAAGGCTTTTGAAAAACTGAAAAAAAGCTTGCAACATCGCAGGCATGACGTATAGATAGCAGATTCACATGTCGGGGCGTAGCGCAGCCTGGTAGCGTACCTGCCTTGGGAGCAGGGGGTCGTGGGTTCAAATCCCGCCGCCCCGACCAGTTAAGTATTTGATAATATTAATCACTAACCACCGTGTCATCCGTCATGTCGGACGGTGTC
>JAFGWZ010000257.1 GCA_016936905.1 Deltaproteobacteria bacterium
AAGTCCCGGACGGCAGCGGGATTCCCATAGAAGAACGGGACCACAGGGAAGTCGTGTGCTTCGGAGGCGTCCGAACGGCGCCGGAGGGCGTGACGGTTTACAACCCCGCCTTCGACGTGACACCGAATCAATACATTACCGCAATCATCACCGAAGCGGGGATCGCCGTGCCGCCCTACGGGGAAAGCATACCGATGCTTTTTACGAAGGAAACGCGATGAGCGGGCCGTCGATCGGTCATCGGCGTAGAAGACGGGAGAGTTAAAACAGGCGAACATGGACGGCAGACTCCTGCTTTTCGATTTTGACGGCGTTATCGCCGATTCACTTGAACTGTACGAAACAACGACGCGAAGGTGCTTCGAGCTGATCGGAACGCCGATCACCCCGAACAGGGAAGTATTCCTTGACCTCTTCGATGACAATTTCTATGATGCGATCCAGGCGCGGGGAGTGAAGATCGAGGAGTTCATCAGGGCGATACGGGAAATCGGGCCAAGCGTTGATTTCAGCGGCGTCGGCCTCTTCGCCGGCATTGAGCCCGTTCTGGAGGAATTGGCACGGGAGAACACCCTCATTGTCATTTCATCAAATACGAATCACGCTGTAGGGACCATTCTGTCGGCACATCGGTGCGCCTGCTGCTTTCAGGAAATCATGGGTGCCGATGTCATGGTAAGCAAGGTGCGGAAAATTATCCATGCCATGGAAAAATACCGCTGCCCGCCGGTTATGTCTCTGTTTATCGGCGATACGGCGGGCGATATCCGGGAGGCCCGGCAGGCAGGAATCGGTACCGTGGCAGTCACATGGGGCTGGCATGGACGGGAGCGGCTGGAGTCGGCGGACCCCGATTATATCGTCGATACTCCCGAGGAGCTGCTGGCACTTGCCGCATTGTTAACAGTACGTTGAAAAAGTCATTGCATGAGGCTGTTCAAAAATGTCCAGATGCAAGGCCCCCGAAAGCCTGAGGAGTGAGGCGTACTTATAATACGTCGCAGCGATGAAGGATGAGGGAAACGCAGCAGATGGGCGTTTTTCAACAGCCTGTTAACAAAGTGATCAGGATGACAAACCTATGGAAGCCCCTGTTATTTTTGAGTCAATACAGATTCCCGAACCGCGGGACAGTATTTTCCGCCGTCTCGGGTATCGCCGGGGCGTGACGGCCGGAACAGCCGGCGAACTGAAGGCGATTGAAAATGACATCGCCTATGCCGGTTCGCTTATTCAACTTCGGGCAGCGGCGCTCCGGGTGCCGATCCGCCGGCGGGACGCAGCGGCCGTTGTCTGTAGCGACGGGATCATATTGAACAGCAGGGATGTTTCCACTATGTTGCGAAACTGTGACGAACTGCTGATAATGGGAGCCACCGCCGGCTCGGCTATCGTCGATGCCATTGGTGAAGATGCGAATAAAGATAGATTAACCCGGGGGGTTATTCTTGATGCCGTAGCGAGCGAAATGACCGACGGGGCTCTCGACTGGGTCGTGGCGTATTTCAACGGGCATCTCCGGCGGGAGAACCGGCGTGTCTCGACAAGGAGATTTTCCGCGGGGTACGGGGATTTCGGAATCGAAAACCAGAAGGTGATATATGACGTTCTCGAACTGTCACGGATAGGAGTCAGGCTCAGTGACCGGTATATGCTCATACCGGAAAAGTCGGTGACGGCGGTAACGGGCATTCACAAGGGGGCTGTCGATGACGAACGAGGAGAAACATTGTGAGTAAAAAGAAGGGACTGCAAGATCTGCTGAAGAAAAGGATACTGATCCTTGACGGAGCTACCGGGACGGAACTCCAGAAGCGGGGCATGCCGGCCGGCGTGTGCCCCGAATTGTGGTGCATCGACCACCCCGAGATGATCGCCGGGATACATGACGATTACCTGAAGGCTGGTTCCGATATCGTCTTTTCATGCACCTTCGGGGCAAATCGGATCAAACTGGGGCAGTACGGGAAATCGAATGTAATCGACGTCAACAGCAGACTCGCGGGCATTGCCCGGCAGGCAGCGGGAAAGAAAGGCCTCGTCGCCGGTGACATCGGTCCGACCGGCCGGTTTATCGCCCCCTTCGGAGACCTGGTATTTGATGAAGCCGTCGACGTATTCAAAGAACAGGTCCGGGGACTTCGTGACGGCGGTGTCGATCTTTTCATCATAGAAACCATGATGGACATTCAGGAAGCGCGGGCGGCCCTGATTGCCGTGAGGGAGTTGACCGATGACTTCACCGTCGTGACGATGACCTACGAACGGGACGGACGGACACTGAACGGAACGGACCCGCTGACTGCCCTGATCACGCTGCAGAGTCTCGGCGCCGACGCGGTGGGGTGCAACTGCTCCACCGGTCCCGGGGAGATGATCGAATTCATCGAACAGATGAAATCCTATGCGACGGTGCCGCTCGTGGCAAAGCCCAACGCGGGAATGCCTCAACTGGTGGGCGGCCAGACCGTCTTCACCATGGAGCCGGACGAATTTGGCG
>JAFGWZ010000258.1 GCA_016936905.1 Deltaproteobacteria bacterium
CCTTGAAAAGGCCGTTCTCGGATTGGAGCGACACGGCGATGTGCCGGGGAGCGAGATTCCCCAGCGCTATTTCGACTGGCTGCGCCGGAGGGACGGCCGCCTCATGGAAGGAGTGTTTGAACACAACCGGCTCGATGTCATATCGATGGCGACGCTGGCGCTTCATCTTTCAGAACTGCTTTCCCGCCATCCTCGGCATGAGCAATTCCACCACGGCGATCTCCTCGCCGCGGCCCGCATCTTCCATGAGCGGGGAGAGGGAGAACGGGCCTGCCGTTTCCTCGAACAGCTCCTGTCGTCCCGAAATCGCTTCATTGCCGGTGAAGCGGGGAGATACCTGTCGCTCATGTATAAAAGGACCGGCCGCTGGGATGAGGCGATTTCATTATGGGAAATGATGATTACATGCGATTCCGGCAATGTCTTTGCCGCCGTCGAACTCGCCAAGTGGTACGAGCACCGGGAACGGGACTATTCCCGTGCGCTTTCGCTGGTCACACAGGTTCTTCCATCCGCCGGTCGTCTTCCCATAAACGATCGAGATGCGCTCGTGTATCGGATGAATCGTCTGAAGCGGCGTCTGGCGGGAGAACTCCCGCCCGATCATGATGGTTGACGCGGCGGGGAACTCAACAATCCACGTCTTCTCTGCTGCGAGAAATCTCATGACATGGGGAAAATGGAGGATATCCGTATGGATTTTCATCTGATAACGGTTGAGTGTTACAGCGGATATAAGGCAAATGAACGGCCTGTCTCCTTTACATACGGGGACAAAACGTGGCGTATCCTGGAAATTATTGACAGGTGGTATGAAGGAGGCACTCAGCCGGACCGGCCCGCCCTCGATTATTACAAGGTGCGCACGGAAGAAGGAGAGGTCTTTATTTTACGATATAACGCTCTTTTCGATGCGTGGTCCCTTTCTCATCATCCACAGACATGAGAAATATTTCATTTCATCAACTGTCAGCTACCGCTCATATATTACGGGATTGATACAGTCAGGAGGCCGCTTCCCCTTCAACATGGCAAGCAGGTTATTCGCCGCCTTGACGGCCATATTCGTCCGGGCATCTTTCGTTGCCGATGCCGTATGGGGAGTAATCACCACGTTATCCAGGTCGGTGAGGCCGGCGACCATTCTCGGCTCGAATTCATAGACATCGAGGGCGGCACCGGCGATCTCTCCTTCCCGAAGGGCCGCCACCAGTTCAGCTTCGTTAACCACCGGTCCGCGGGATGTGTTGATCAGATATGCCGTCGGTTTCATTTTTCTGAGAACTTCCCCGTTGATCAGGTGTCTCGTTTCGGGCAGCAGCGGAACATGGATGCTCACATAGTCGGCTTGTTTGATGAGCTGTTCAAACGAGACCTTGCGGGCGCCGACTTCCTTCTCAAGAACCTCGTTAACGGTCGTATTGGTGTAGAGCACCTTCATGGCAAAGCCTTTCGACTTGAGCGCCATGGCGGTTCCGATTCGGCCGGCGCCGATAATTCCCAGGGTCTTTCCGGTGACGTCACCGCCGATAAACTGGAGAGGTCCCCATCCGCTCCACTCTACCGTCCTCATAAAGCGATCAGACTCGACGACCCGCCGGCCGACGGCGAAAAGGAGGGCCCAGGCCATCTCAGCCGTCGCGTCGGTAAGGACTCCGGGGGTGTTCGATATGGGAATCCTGCGCTTCGTTGCTTCCTCAACGTCGATATTGTCGAATCCGACGGCGTAGTTGGCAAACCCTTTCGCCGTCAGCGCCGTGTCGAAGACCTCTGCGTCGATTCTATCGGTGAGAAGACAAAGAATACCATCCTTGCCTTTCACATTTTTCAACAGCTCGTCCCGTCTCAGCGGCCGGTCTTCGCCGTTGACCTCCACGTTGCAATGTTCCTTCAGAAGGTCGATACCCTCCATGGGAATCATTCGGGTCACGTAAACGTTTGGTTTGTCCATGCGATCACCTCGTTTCGTCGGGTTGACATCATACCGATCCTGTCTCGATGCGAAACGGTTGAAAATGAAATATTATAGCCGCATAGTGTCGGATAGTACAGAAATTCCATTCTGTTTGTCCATTCTGTTTTCTCTTTTCAATCAACGATGATACAATACGCAAGCCTGTCGGACCGTGTTGCCGGCATGACCGGTCACCGTCGTACCGGAGTTGCGGAGGGTTTTCTACCATGCGAGTATGGGATATCGATGCGGGATTTTTAAATGACAAAAGCCTGCTCGGCGAACATCGGGAACTGCATGCCATTGTGTCGATTGTTCGCCATAATAAGCGGGGTTATGCCGGGCATCCGGAGACGCTCCGCTGGTCCCGGTCACTTGGGAGCCTGGCGATTCGCCACGATCTCCTGGTTGAGGAGATGCTGCTGCGGGGATTCAACCACCACAGCCCGATGGTGAAATCAGGGGAGACAACGGCCTGGCCCTCCGTTTTTATCGATGAACCCGATCGACAGTACAGGATATTACAGGGGAAATATGTGGGCAAAAGCCCCGGCCGTATTCCTCTTCCCCGGACGATGCACAATCTCTGGGCGAGTCACAAGTATTCGGTCATGGCACGGGACTATGCCGCCTACAGAGATTTTGGGCGACTCGTGGCCGGCGGGAATATCGGGATCGCTGAACTGTCACAGGCGCTGGTCCGCGTCATGAGGACCTCACCGCCGGCCGGTTCCCTGACCAATGCGATTTTTCATATGTGGGGCTATGTGTCCTCCTTTTCATCGCTTTCACCAACGGAGGTTCCTCTTACCGCGCTGCTGAGGGAGATCCAGACGCTGGCACTTGCCAACAATGTCACCTATCTTCTGCAGTCGACCGCCCTTGGGGAGTTGGCATATTGGTGTAAACACTGAGAACGGCTGTTGAAAAACGCCCGTCTGCTGCGTTCCCCTCAGCCTTCGTCCCTGCGACGTACTATCGAGTACGCCTCGCTCCTCAGGCTTTCAGGAGCCTTGCATCCGGGCATTTTTGAACAGCCTTATGCAATTACTTTTCCCACGACGTTGGTGATGCTGACCGGTGACTACTTTCCATTACCCGACATGATAGTGCGGAGAATATCTTCCTTGCCGATAATACCGACCATCTTGTCCTTGTCAAGAACCGGCAGCGTGTGGATGGCATGTTTCACCATGAGCGAAGCAATGTCTTCGAGAGGGGTTTCGGGGCCGACGGTTATGGGGTCGCGGGTCATGGCGTCTTGAACGGTGATGGCTGCCATCTTCTGTACCGTCTTTTCCATTTTTTTGTACGAGTGCAGCGGAATGACACTGTCGAGGAGAATAAAAAAGGAAGGCAAGGGAAGCTTCTTCTGTTGATCAATCAGGTCCTCCTGGCAGATAATGCCCTTGAGGCTGCCCTCTCGATCGACGACAGGCAGGCCGTTGATGTGGTGTTCCAAGAGTAATTTTGCCGCCTTGACGATCTCCGTTTCCGGGGTGACGGTGATGATCTCCTTTGTCATAATATCCTTTGCTGTTAACATGGGCGTGCCCTCCCTGAAGGTTCTTATCGAATTCTACAAACACTTTTGTCATAAGTCCATCTTTGATTTTGATAATAAACAGGCTGTTACCCAGATTTATTCTCACCGGGTCTATGGAGCTTTTTTTAAAAACGTGTCGATCTTGCCGTCCAGCGGCCGATGTCGGGGTCGTAGTCTCTGACGCCGAATCGTACTAATTTTGTATCTTGATCATACAGTCCCCCGGCAAAG
>JAFGWZ010000259.1 GCA_016936905.1 Deltaproteobacteria bacterium
CAGACAACCTTTTCGGCATTACCATGGAAAAGCAGGGTATTACCACTACTGTAGCGGTCAGCATGAATTGACGGACGCCGTTGAGCGATGAATGTCATGGCTGATCTTCCAATCCTGTCGTATCGACAAATCCATAACCATAATTATTCCCGGAAAATCACAACGCCGCGCGGCGAGCCATCGCCGATCACTGCTTTCACCTTTACATCCTCAGCCAAAAAAGGTAAGAAACCGTGACATACAGTAAATATCAGCGGAATGAACCACATGGAAAATAACAGCAATACAAGTTTCTTCAACCGGCTCAAGGAAGGGCTGTCAAAGACACGCAAGGGATTCGTCAAAAACGTCGATGAAATGATCTTCGGCGAGAAAATCATCTCGCGGAACCTCTTCGAAGACCTGGAAGAAGCCCTTATAATGGCCGATCTCGGCCCCGTCTTTACGACTCAACTTGTGGAGGAAATGAAGTACCGGGCAAAGAGAAAAGAACTGGAACATCCAGACGCCCTGAAGCAGATCCTCAAGGATCACATGCAGGACATCCTCAAAGACAGTGACGTTCCTCTCGACATACCCGGCGACGGAGTCTACACAATCATGGTGCTCGGCGTCAATGGAACGGGGAAAACGACAACCATCGGCAAAATGGCGCACCAATTCAAAAAGGCGGGGCATTCGGTTCTCCTCGTCGCAGCGGACACCTTCAGGGCAGCCGCCATAGAACAGCTTGAGATCTGGAGCCAGCGGGTCAAGGTACCGATTATCAAACAGAAAATGGGCGCCGATCCGTCCGCCGTTGTATACGATGCCGTCCATGCCGCAAAAGCCCGTGCCGCCAACGTGGTTATCATTGATACGGCAGGGAGACTCCACACGCAGACCAATCTCATGGAAGAACTGAAAAAAATCAAGCGGATTATGGGAAGGGAACAGGAAGGAGCGCCCCATGAAACGCTCCTTGTTCTGGACGCGACGACGGGCCAGAACGCCGTATCACAGGCAAAGATGTTTAATGAAGGGATCGGCATCTCCGGCCTGGTTCTGACAAAACTGGACGGAACGGCAAAAGGGGGAATCATCGTCAGGATAGCACAAGAAATGAAAATTCCCATCCGGTACATAGGAATAGGAGAAAAAATCGACGACCTCAGGGTCTTCAACAGCGAAGAATTCGTCGAAGCCCTGTTTCAATGACCGGCAAGGAAGAGGACCGTGATGGACAGAATATTTGTTATCGGGGATATACACGGTTGTCTCGACAAGCTGGAAACCCTGATGAATCGTCTCGATATCGACAATGATTCCGATACTGTTGTCTTTATTGGAGACTACATCGACCGGGGTCCCGATTCCAAAGGTGTCGTCGACTTTATCCTCGACCTGAAAACGAAGGTGCGCCATGTAGTGTGTCTCCTGGGAAACCACGAACAGATATTCCTCAATTATTACCGTCACGGCGCCGACGCCGACCTCTTCTATCTCAACGGAGGCGGCGCCACCATGGAATCTTACGGCATGATCGAAACATCGGGTGGAAAGAAAATCAACGTCCCCGAGAATCATCTGGAATTCTTCGATTCACTGGTACCCTATTACGAAACGGATGATTACGTCTTCGTCCACGCAGGCATTCGGCCCGGCATTCCCATGAACAGGCAGAGTATCGAGGACCTTACCTGGATTCGATACGAATTCATCAGATATGCCTATGATTTTGGTAAAATTGTCATATTCGGCCATACCCCCATGGCTGAGCCGATGATCGAATATAACAAGATCGGCATCGACACCGGGGCGGCATACGGAGGCGAACTGACCTGCGTGATTCTGCCGGATAAAGAAATAGTCCAGGTGTGAGCCATGAAAGTTCTCGAGTGTGTCCCCAATTTCAGCGAGGGGCGGAATCGCCGCACGGTAGAGCGGATCGTCGAAGCGCTCGGAAAGGTCGACGGCGTCGCAATTCTCGACTACAGCATGGACCTCGATCATCACCGGAGCGTCGTCACCTTCATCGGCACACCGGAAGCGGTGGAACAGGGAGCCGCCGCCGCCTGTGATGCCGCCGTCAAACTCATCGACATGAGGAACCACACCGGTATCCATCCACGAAACGGAGCCGTCGACGTGGTACCGTTCATTCCTGTTCTGAATGTGGACATGACGGAAGCCGCGGAGGTTGCCCATCGGTTCGGCCGGTCCTTCGCAATCCGGAACGACATTCCCGTTTACTTTTATGGCGAAGCTGCCCTCGACCCGTCGAGAAAGCGCCTCCCCTTTCTCAGGAGGGGAGGCTATGAAATGCTCAGAGAAAAAATGAGCGATCCTCGATGGCATCCCGACGCGGGACCGTCGGCTCCGAATCGGAAGAGCGGCGCCACGGCAGTGGGGGCACGGGATTTCCTCATTGCCTTCAATATTAATCTCGCAACGAACGATGTTGCCATCGCCAAGAAAATCGCTGCTGAAATTCGACAATCCAGCGGCGGATTCACGTACGTTCAGGCCATGGGAGTCTTGCTGAAGAGCCGTGACATAGCCCAGGTCTCAATGAACCTGACCAATTACAAGGAAACATCGGTCCGCACGGTCTATCATGCCGTCAAGGACAGAGCGGCGGCACTGGGAGTGGACATCCTTGAATCGGAAATCATAGGATGCCTTCCCGGGAACGCCCTCGACGGCATTACTCCAGATGAAATGAAACTGTGTGATTTTTCCAATAATCGGATCATCGAAACGCACTGCCCTGGACTTTCAGACTAACTCCGGTCGGCCCCCTGCTTTTCTTGTACAACAGAAGGGACCTTCTTCCCAATCCGCTATTATATTGACACTAAAAATAAATAATGATAGAGATTCACTCTTTCATAAAAGACGACACGCCCCCGTAGCTCAGTAGGATAGAGCACCGGATTCCTAATCCGGGTGTCGCGCGTTCGAATCGCGCCGGGGGTACCAGAGATATCAAGGGGTTATGAACCGCAGACATTGTTCATAACCTCTTTTTGTGTGCACTTTCCGTGCTTGCGAGGTTGTGTTCGTTGGACCATCACGGGTCGTTCCAGCACTCCACCGGGAACAGGCACAATGATATCGATTTCCTGCGGTTAAATCCCACCACAAACAATATAATAAAATCAAAATGTTCAGAATTTTTACCAGATATCGACTGGTAGTATCCCGGCAATTAACTGATATTGACTTTCTTATATTTATAGATAGAATCTATGCACGTTTTGTTTCGCCAATCAACAGGCAGATGGTTCACCACCGCATGTGAAAATCGTATTATCACACCGTTTTCTGCTGTGCTCCGCCCCGAGACAACTTCACACAAATTTACAACGGCACATTTGTATAGAGACAGCGCCGCCTTGAAAGGACATAAACTACATCGCTTCAGTGGTAACTGCTGAAAATACCTACAAGTTGAACGTCACTTTGAAACAATGAAACGGTAACTCCAGGTCCGGTTTATCGGAAATACTCTTGACGGCTCCATTCATGGCGATGACACCCCGGGGGGGATAACTGATCGGAGAATACGTGTCTTGGCCGGTGTTCTTAAGCGGCAAGCCCGGCGTGGGCGTTGACCAGAACGATCAGGCGTCAGCGAAAGGAAGGGAACAATGATTGAGAAAAAGAAATACGTCAAAGGAAAGCCTGTCTGCCGGGTCACCTTCAGCCTGCCTCCCACAGCAGTTGGATATGCAGGAACAGTTCATATCGTTGGTGATTTCAACAACTGGGACAGAGATTCCACACCGATGACAAAATTAAACAACGGTGGCTTCACGGCGACAGTCAATCTTCGAAAGGGACGGGAATACCAATTTCTCTATCTATTTGACAAATGCTGCTGGGAGCTCGACCGGGAAGCGGACAAATTCGTAAAGAGTCCCTATGGGGATTGTGAAAACTCCATTGTCATCGTGTGACCTATTGCCTGGGACAAATGACGAAGGCACGTGGTGACCGCCCTGTACTCCGCATCGTGAGTTCATAAGAGGTGATCCTCTTCTATCATCTATCCGTCGTCCCCATTCCATTATAATGCCATGTTTGCAAGACCTCGTGACACATACTGCGCTTGCCCCTGCAGAGAAACTTTCTATCCGGGCAACGGAAACGTATGAGGTTCCATTCGCAGGCACGATAAATTCCTCTTTATTCCGCAAGTAAAACATGATAGTTTGAAAAATCGTTTATTGTACTGATTTATTCGACATTCGACCAGCGTTCATGGGGCTTTTACAAAGCGATCCCGATATGGCTGAAGAAAAATACTCCCGTTCGGATCGACCATGGAACATGCTGCAGAGCTATAAATTAAGTTAGAAGGACCCACAGAAAATGAAAGGGTGCACCGTGACGTTGACAGGAGAACAGGTAATGTTCTCTCCATGCTGATCATTCATACTAATAACCGCAGAGTGATGATGGCGCATGTATGACCTGGTGGCCGACCATAACGATTTCATCATAATCGATAAATCCCCTGGCGTGGGGTTTCACCGAGAACAGAATTCACCGGGTCTGACGGCATCGGTCGTCTCCCGGCTCTCCATAAAGCGGTTATATCCCGTTCATCGGCTTGACAAAATGACGTCGGGATTACTCCTGTTCGCCAAGAGCAGGGATATTGCCCGGCAGCTTGCCGGAGAATTTTACAGCCAGTCTGTGGAAAAATACTACATTGCCCTTTCGGACAGACGCCCGAGGAAAAAGCAGGGGCTGGTCGCAGGCGACATGGATCGCGCCAGACGGGGGATGTGGAAGCTGCTTCCCAGCATGGCAAATCCCGCTGTCACCCAGTTTTTCTCCTGCTCTATCGGCAACAATCTCAGGCTGTTTGTCCTGAAACCCCATACGGGCAAGACTCATCAACTCAGGGTTGCCTTAAAAAGCATCGGCTCGCCGGTTCTGGGCGACCCGCTGTATTACAGCACGAGCGGCAGCGTAGATGAAGCCGACCGGTGCTATCTCCATTCATATGCCCTTATCTTCACCCTCCACGATGAAACGTTTCAATTTATCTGCCGCCCCCGTTATGGACGGCTCTTCAGGAACGAATCGTTCAGGAAAGCTTTCAGACAGTATGAAAAGCCATGGGCTCTTCCATGGCCTCGGATGCCGTTTCGTTAGAAAGGGGAGACGGCCTCATGAAGTGCGGTGAAAAACTTTTTGCTTGCTTTTACCAAGGTGTTCTTTTATACTGAAAGCGAACTTGCAAGTGGTTGTGACGTTGTTGGGTTCACCTGAATAACTTAACCTCAGACTGCGGGCTTTCGGGCCCGCATTTTTTTATTTGCAGATTGATTCTACAGGTTATCCGACGTTACCACCCGCGGGCAACCGATGGTCTTCGGGAAATGCCGACAAGGCGGCATAAGGGCTGGAGTTATAAGTACAACAACTCATCGACGGCCGTGAATGGCTGAATCTGCAATCTGACTTGACCGCTTCCGGGCATCGTGGTCAAGATGGCATCGTTTATATTTTTCCCCGCTTCCGCACCAGCATGGATCATTTCTTCCGAGCTTTGTATTGTCCTTCGCCTTTTTCGACGAGAAAATTTTTCGCAATAGAGAGAGGAGCATATACTTATCCTTTTGTGTACGATTTTTCTGCCATTAACCGCTTCCCGGCTCAAATAAAGAGGCGACCGTACTACAGTCGGCCGTTAATGTCAAGGCAATCGACACAAAACTCTTGACGTTACCGCCGGAAGACAATGTCTGTCTACCTTATAACGAAAAAGGCTGCTCCGGACGGGAAATTGCGGCAGGCTGTCATGCTGACCGGAAATATGACGTTACCTATTAAACGGTTATATGGTATGAATATACATACGCCGCATCCTGAATCATTCCCGGGAGGACCCGAAGGGAACCTCCCATCATGATGGAGAGTAGAATGCGAAAACATGTCATGACCAGGGAAGAACGCGAGATAGATGAAGCCACAGCGACTCTTCTGACAATCGATCCGCATCTTGCGCCGTATCGGTCCGAACTGAAACGGCGGATTACGGCACGGGTGAACAGGGAGAAAATACTGACGCTCGACACAATGAGTCTGCCTGATTTTGCCTCCGGTCATGAATATTTTGGATTGCATCTCAAAAACAATGAATGGATCTTACGGGAATGGGCACCAAACGCCACGTCGATCTGCCTTATCGGTGACATGACCGACTGGAGAGAATCGGCAGCATTTCGGATGGAGAGAATCAACGATGACGGCGTATGGGAAATTCGCCTCCCCTCGAATAGAATGAATCATGGCGATCATTACCGACTGAGGTTGCACTGGACGGATGGCGAAGGCGACCGTATTCCCGCCTACGCCCGCCGCGTGGTCCAGGACAGGTCAACGCTTATCTTCAATGCCCAGGTCTGGACTCCCCCCTCACCCTACAGATGGAAATCCTCCGGCCATCTCCGCCAGTCATCGCCGCTGTACCTGTATGAGGCACACGTCGGAATGGCGCAGGAAGAAGAAACGATCGGAACCTACCGGGAATTTACGGACCGCATACTCCCAAGAATCGAGAACGCCGGATATAACGCGGTTCAGCTCATGGCAATCCAGGAACACCCCTATTACGGATCATTCGGGTACCAGGTATCGAATTATTTCGCCGCTTCATCTCGTTTCGGCACGCCGGAGGAACTGAAAGAACTTGTGGACACGGCTCACGGAATGGGCCTCAGGGTCATCATGGACCTGATCCATTCACACGGGGCGTCAAATGAAGTGGAAGGGCTGAGCCGATTCGACGGGACAGTGTATCAATATTTTCATGCCCCCCCCCGGGGCATCCATCCCGCGTGGGACTCCCGATGCTTCGATTATGGAAAGCATCAGGTGCTGCATTTTCTTCTTTCCAACTGCCGGTTCTGGCTTGATGAATATCATTTAGATGGATTCCGTTTCGATGGCATTACCAGCATGCTGTACCTCGATCACGGCCTTAACCGGGTATTCAGTTCCTACGAGGATTATTTCGGCGATGGGGTCGATGATGATGCTCTCGTATATCTTGCCCTGGCAAATATGCTCATTCACGAGGTCAATCCCGACGCGGTTACCATCGCCGAAGATGTGAGCGGCATGCCCGGCCTTGCCATCCCCTTGTCAAAAGGGGGAACCGGTTTCGATTATCGTTTCGCCATGGGTATCCCCGATTACTGGACGAAGCTCGTCAAAGAGGTTCCCGATGAGCATTGGCCAACCGGCCATGTGTGGCATGAACTGAACAATCGAAGGAAGAATGAGAAATCAATAAGTTATTGCGAATCGCATGATCAGGCCCTCGTGGGGGACCAGACGTTGATTTTCAGGCTCATCGGCTCTGCCATGTACGATCATATGAAAACAGATGACAATCATGGCGACGTTGACAGGGGAATCGCTCTGCACAAGCTCATACGGCTCATCACCCTGGCAACCGCAGGTGACGGCTATCTCAATTTCATGGGAAACGAGTTCGGCCATCCCGAATGGATCGATTTCCCGAGACCGGGGAACAACTGGTCATACCGATACGCACGCAGGCAGTGGCATCTCGCTGATGATCCCGGCTTGAAGTATCATTTCCTCGGCCGGTTTGATCACGACATGATTGAGCTCGCGAAGAACCACGGCCTGCAGGGATTTCAACCTCTCCACCTGCTTCATGAAAAGAGCGATGACAAGATTATCGCCTTTCAGCGGGGAGACCTCCTCTTTGTTTTTAACTTCCACCCGACCTCTTCGTACAATCATTACCGATTCACCGCACCGCCTGGAGAGTACGCCATACTATTGGACAGCGATGCTCCCCGCTACGGGGGTCATGGTCGCATCGATATATCGAAGCATCACTTCACCACCCCACATCACGGTGAGAACAGTATAAGCCTCTATCTTCCCACACGGACGGCACTGGTTCTCGCTCCCGTGCCGGCCATTTAATGCCACAACGGCAGAACACATCAGAACGGCAGCCCCTCCGCGCGCCCCTCTCTATTATTATGATGGCCGCCCGTATCTTTATCTTGATTTCTTTTCATTTTTTGCTTATAGTGGCCCCCAAATATGCGGTGCGTTGCATTTATGTTATTGATATAATTAGATGTTATAAGACTTTATCCATAACGCCGACTGCACACGCCATGATAACCATGAAAAGGATGGTTCCTGTAGTCTTACGGGAAAGAGGAGACTATGGCAGTATCGAACCATGATGAGATGAACGAAAGCGAACTATCTAAAAGGTTGAACTTCATCAGAGGAGTTGAGAAAATACTTTCTCAAGCGGTAAAAGAATATTCGCGATTAACAGGGATTGCCGCTGAAGAGATTCGGAATCACCTTTCAATTCGAAGAATTGACGCATCGTTGATATGGATCGAATTCGAATATGGTGATTCACATTTTTATTATCGCCGGCATGAATGACCGGCCGGTGCCCGGCAATCTTGACACCCCTGGTCTCTGTGAATATAAGGACTCTCCCTGTGCCCCGGGGTTCGATCCATCCACAGGGCTGACGTTAAATCCGGTTTTCGCTGAAAGGACGGCTAAACAGCCGTCAGTATTCATGCATACCGTTTGAATACCCGTCGATATACCACCTTCCCTTCCCCGCTATGATGGAATTTTACTTGGCAAATGATTCAACAGTTTATAGACTTCGTCGTTGACTCAACATATTCGGTCGGAGCAATCCGATACGCGCAAAACCCATGACAACGGTTTCGTTGCCATGGATCAGAACAATGCTGGCGATGAACATATGGCACTGTCAGAATTTACAAGAAAACTCGTCGAAACAAAATTGGGCAAATATTGCAGGGATAAAGCGCCCGACGAGCTAGCCAACGAGGTACGGGTGGGATTTAAAATACGGGGAAACATGGTGACTCTTTTTGAAGAACGACCCGCTTATTATGATCCCGATGAATGGGTTATGATCCCCGTGGCCCAGTTTCGATATGATGACCGGAAGAATACGTGGTCCCTCTACTGCGCCGACCGCCATTCCCGGTGGCATCGCTTTGAAGACATTGAACCGGTCAGTGACTTCGATGTGCTGCTCGATGTCCTAGAGGAAGACGCAACGGGAATATTCTGGGGATAGAGAGAAACCAACCGGCAGAGAATGGGGGTAAAAGGCCTCTCTGCCGTAACGAGAGAAACAAACAGCCATGATAAAAGAACACTTCCGCACGATTGCTATTATAGCTCACGTCGACCACGGCAAGACAACCCTTGTTGATGCCATGCTGAAACAGACGGGTACCTTCAGAATCAATCAGGAAATCCAGGAACGGATCATGGACTCGATGGACCTCGAGCGGGAGCGGGGGATAACCATCATGGCAAAGAATACGACCATCCGTTACGGTGATGTGAAAATAAATATCGTGGACACACCGGGGCATGCCGATTTCGGCGGCGAGGTTGAACGGAGCCTTAACATGGTGGACGGCGCCCTCCTTCTCGTCGACGCCAGCGAGGGTCCCCTGCCCCAGACCCGGTTTGTCGTCAAAAAAGCACTGGCAAAGAAACTGCCCATCATTCTGGTCATTAACAAGATAGACCGTCGTGACGCGCGGATCGATGAAGTCATCAGCATGGTCTATGATCTCTTCATCGATCTTGACGCGACAGACGACCAGATCGATTTTCCCGTCCTCCTCACCAACGCGAAAATGGGTACGGCCCACACAGCGCTGGGAGACGGGTCGACTGACCTCACACCGCTGTTCGAGACAATCATTCGAAAAATACCGGCGCCTGAAGGGGATGACGACGCGGTACCGCAATTTCTGGTAACCACCATCGACTACGACTCCTATGTCGGTCAGATCGCCGTGGGCCGCATCTTCAATGGAACGCTCAAAATGCATTGCTCTTATTCTCTCTGTGACGGAGCAGGCAATTTCCTGCCGGTAAAATTCTCCGCCCTTTACACCTTCGAAGGACTTCGGAAGGTACCCGTCGAATCGGCGGAGGCAGCGGATATTATCGCCATCGCCGGTATCGACAGGGTAAGAATCGGCGATACCATCTCTTCCATGGAAGACCCCAGACCGCTTCCCCGTATCCATGTGGATGAACCGACCGTATCGATGATCTTTTATGTCAACAACAGTCCAACGGCCGGAAAAGAGGGCAAATTCCTGACTTCCCGTCACCTGCGGAGCCGATTGGAAAAGGAAACACTTGGAAATGTGGCGATCGAGGTCAAGGCCCTCGAGCGCACCGACGCGTTCGAAGTCTGTGGCCGAGGGGAACTGCAGATGGCGGTCCTGATCGAAACGATGCGCCGGGAAGGGTACGAATTCATGGTATCCAAACCGCAGGTCATCACTAAAGAGGAAAAGGGACAGATTCTCGAACCGGTTGAACGGGTGTTTATCGATGTCCCCGAGGAGTTCGTCGGCATCGTAACGGAAAAATTATCCGACCGCAAGGGACGAATGATGAACCTGGTCAACAAGGGAAGCGGACGGGTCAACCTTGAATTTATCATTCCCGCCCGGGGGCTTATCGGATTCAGGAGCCATTTTCTGACAGACACGAAAGGGGCAGGGGTCATGAATACCATATTCGAAGGCTACATGGCCTGGTTCGGCACGATTCCCCAGCGTACAAGCGGCGCCATGGTGGCTGACCGGTCCGGCAGAGTTACCACCTACGCGAGCCTTGCCATGGCCGACCGGGGAGAACTTTTCGTGGGAGTGGGAACGGAGGTCTATGGTGGTATGGTCATTGGCGAACGGAACAGGAACGGCGATCTCAACGTAAATATTACGAAGGAAAAACAACTGACCAACATCAGAAGTTCCACTGCTGAGGCAACAGTTGCTCTTCGTCCTTCCCGTTTTCTGTCGCTGGACCAGTCTATTGAATTCATAGCGGAAGATGAGGTGGTGGAAGTAACGCCGAAGAGTATCCGCCTCCGTAAGATGGAACTCGACGCCAGCAAACGTCCGGCAAAACAAAAACACTGACGGACATTATCATCACATTCCTTGATTTTGTTTTAATGAAAGCCGCTGAGAAAAGACAGGACGAGGCGGCCTCCCGCCATCACTTTCATATTACCCGTTTGGAACCATGTGGGTAATCCCGGTACGGAATCTTCATACCCGCTTCATGGCACAGAATGTTCCCAGGCTGTTTCCCCCGGCGAAAGCAAGGATATTAAAGAGGCCGTTCGTGGCGTTATCTTTCAGTATAACCGTCAAGAGGACAAAGTTGGCTATGGTAATCATACCGCTTAAAACCGTCGCGCCGGCTATCCTTTTTTCAGCAATGGCTCTCGTATATCGCGTTACCAGCAGATCGACGACAAAGCCCGCCGCAAATATCAATATAATTTTCAGAATCATAAAAACTCCCTTCTGACAGAATACATGTGATATCATACATTCGCGATGATTGACCGGCCAGGGTCACCACAGGGGCTGCATGAACCGGCAGATAAACCCTGGTCAACAGGCAGGATCAGCCCACCGGGGCATGCAAGCGCCTCTCTGTCATTTTCTATTGTTTTTTTTCTTGGAGGATGCGGGGAAATCGGTTAACCCACGATTAAAGCTCTAAAGGAGAGAAAAAAAGCAGGGGCTGTCATCAAGGGCACCACCACCCATAACCCAACGGATCGTCAATAGTTTCCATCAGTACTCCTTACTGTCACTGACAAACCTAATCACCTGTTATGTCGAGTAAAATTAAGTCAGGAAAGATCATAACGGACGAAAAGTCAAGGCCCGAAGTCGTTCCTCCACATTTCCGATACAACGGCCGATTCCATTAAAATGCCCGCCGTCCTTTTAGACTGAAACCCTAAAAATAATTTGATGAACCACGATACTTTTATGTATAGTTGAATCTACAAAAACATCCCACGGAGGATAGTCATGGATAAACGGTTATTCGGAACTGTCATCGTCATGGTTATAGTGATTTTCCTCGCAGGCTGCGCTAAGCCCGGCTCGAAATCCTATGAGAGAAGAGTCCAGAAGTTCGTTGATTCGGTATACGTTCAGTCATCATCGACCCCGGGAGCGCTTCCAAGCGGTTCCAGAATCGGCGTTCTGCCCTTCGAGTGCACGACGCCGCAGATCGGCGAAACGGTGAGTAACTACACGGCGAGCAACCTCAAAGAGGGAGGGTTCGTACTCATCGATCAGTTCGAGATGACGCAGTTGCTGAAACAGGGGAACGCGAACTTCATAGAATTGTGGAACAAAAAGGATTACGTGGGAATAATACGACTGGCAAAGCTGGACTATCTCCTGGTAGGCTCCGTTGAAATCGCATCGGCTACCCACAAGAGGATCATGAGCGCCGATGCTTATATCCTCGACCCGGCCGGGACCGCGGCGGTCAAGGCGAAATTCACAACGCCGAAGGGGAAAATAACCAAGATGCCCGCCGTAGGTGCCGTTCTTGCCGCTGCCATCAGGGATGAGGTAAGCAAATAGAGTATTGCTTCCTTCGTGCTTCCGGAATGACCACGAAAGGATAAGGTTCATGAAACGTCAAGGAACTATTACACTGACGATAATCATGTGGCTTTTACTACTGCTCATGGGATGTTCCTCTCTCCGGACAACTATGGGTAATTACGGTGAGATACGACCGAACGGTGCCGTAACGGCGGCGTTTGAACGGTACGAAATCAACCCGGAGCTCATATATTACATCAGCGGTTCCGAAAGTGAACCGAATGTCATTATCGGATTGGACAGGAGATATACTCTCGTGTCGGACCTGTGGAAACACAGGGCATTTCAACAGCCGGCACTCTCCGGGAGCATTCCGCAAAAGGGGACGCTCCGGTATTACGTCGAAGGAATGAATACGAAAGCATCCCAATACACCATGAGTCTCCAAGGATTTGATATTATGGATAATCATGGGCAGGACATCGGGGATTGGTACTCGATTCTCATCGCTCCCACATCGGTCAAAACGGTGGGCGACAAAAAGGTGTCAATTCCCCCACCGCCACTGGATCTATATGAACGATATGATCGGGAGGGACATGAAGGAACGCCCCTGATTATCCCCTGACACACAGCGCCTCCAACTGTAAACAAAGGGTGATAAATCCAACAGTTACGGCACTGAGGCGGTTTGAGAGGCACAGTTCTCATATCCTGAGAGCATATAATTGGTTTCTCCTCCTGTCGGTAGTGCAGTTCCTCGACAGGCCACTCCAACGGGGGAGGGTCGAACACATGGTTCGCGGCAACCCGCTCCTGTAACATAAAGTCCGTAAAAAAAGGAGGTTTTCTATGTCTTTGATCACCATAACGTCAGGCATCGGGTGCGGAGATGCCCACGTGGCACGGCGTCTGAGCGAAATTTTTCAGTTTGAGGTGTATGACGATAAAAGGATTCAGGAAGAAGCGCTCGCCCTTGGGATATCGCCCGAAGAACTCGATGAGTTCAATAAAAAGGCTCCCGGGCTTCTGGATCGCCTCCTGAGGCTGAAGCCACAGACGTATCTCGAATTGATGGAATCGGTTATCTATAATATATCAGGGAAAGACGACGGCGTGATTCTCGGTCACGGCGCGGCGTTTCTCCTTAGGGATTTCGGCTGTGCCTTCCACGTTCTCATTCATTCCTCCATATCGTCCCGTGTTGATTACCTGGTGGCGCAGCATGAAATGACCGCCGACGCGGCGCGAAAGCTCATAGAGAAAACCGACGACGAGCGACGCGGATTCATGCGATATGCCTTTCGCATGGACTGGGATGACCCCTCTCTGTACGACGTGGTCATCAATAGAGACAAACTCGGACTGGAAGGAGCGATACAGCTGATCACAGCAGGCCGTGAGGTCGACGCGATCCAGGCATGCAGCCTCGCGTCACTGGAGTCAATGGAACGATTGTCTCTTGCTAAGCGAGTCGAAGCGGCTATCATCAAAAACTGCCTTAATCCGGGCAACTACCATGTTTTCGTCCCGGAAGAAGGCATCGTGTATCTTACCGGTATCATCAATCCTCTCGAATCGAAAGACAAATTAATCGACTATGTCAAAGCGGTTCCCGGTGTGAAAGAAGTGAGCACGGACCTTCAGACGGAACGGATTCACGATATCTGACACGGGGTTCTCTCGAGGTGGGCATGGTAACGTAACCGTTTGGTAACACGAATAGCATTACATCTCACTGTCGTTGAGGATGTCATTAATTGTGCGGCGCAAATCATCTATCTGGTAAGGTTTCTGAAGAAAGGCGTTGCATCCCCGGTTCATGATTTCCCGGGCCTTTCCATCGATGCTGTACCCGCTGGAGAGAATTACCTTGACGCCGGGATTAATCCTCCTCAGCGCGTCGAAGGTTTCTCCGCCGCTCATTCCCGGCATGATCATGTCAAGAATGACCAGATCGATCTCACTGCGCCTCGTTCCGAATATCCTGATCGCATCGTTGCCACTCTGGGCGATAACAACCTCATAGCCGATCGCAGCAATGATTTCTGCTGCTATATCAAGAATCACTCCTTCATCATCCACGAGGAGGATGGTTTTATGGCCACCAAAATCAAGTCCCTTCTGAACATTCCGTAACTCAATTTGTTTTGCTGAAACAGGCAGATAAATGCGAAACGTCGTTCCCCGGTTCGTCTCGCTTTCAACGGTGATGACGCCTCCATGCCCTTTCACAATGCCATAGACAGCTGCGAGGCCGAGTCCCGCCCCCCGTTTCATTTCCTTTGTCGTAAAGAAAGGTTCGAATACTCTCTTCTGCGTCTTTTCATCCATCCCGACTCCCGTGTCCCGTATCGAAATGTTCACGTATCGTCCGGGCGTGAGTCCATACTGCGCTACGTCATCGTGCCGAAGTGTTTCATTTCGCGTCTCGATATGGATCGATCCTCCCCCGGGCATAGCCTG
>JAFGWZ010000260.1 GCA_016936905.1 Deltaproteobacteria bacterium
AAATCTATTCATTCTTCAGAGGAACGAGGCGAACGACAATCGCCAAAGAAGATATACAGCGGCGACTGACTCTCATGATGGTCAACGAAGCGGCACATTGCCTTCAGGAGGAAGTCCTGCAATCCCCCCGCGACGGTGATATCGGTGCTGTCTTCGGCCTCGGATTCCCTCCCTTTCTCGGAGGGCCCTTCCGATATATGGACGCGACGGGACCGTCCCGTATCCTTTCCCGGCTGAAGGAACTTGAACAAAAACACGGACGGCGCTTCAGCCCGGCCGGGATCATGGAGGATAAGGCCGCCCAGGGGGCACTCTTTTATCACGACAAGGAATTTGCATAATCCCGTTGGGGCATCATCCGGTCCATGCCGGCGATGTCTTTACACTTCAATGGTCGAAAAGGGTGGGTGGCGGACGATTGGAGAATCCGGCCGGGAACGCGCTGTGGCTTGAAAAGAATTGAAAACAGTGTGAGCAGCGGTCCGGAGCGAGATCGTGTGCAGTTACAGATTGAATGGTACCTGGCCGGATTTGAGCAGCGAGATCGCCTTTTTAAAAATATGGACGGCAAGGATTTTTCTTTCCTCCGGTGTTGAAAAGTGCCAGTCTTCGTCCATCAGTTCTTCCGCAGTGCTTCCCCTTTTGATGTCCTTATTAAGACAGTAAACGATAGCTTCGGCCCAGTCCCGGGCTTCCTTAACGGACATGCCGTGATAGCGGCACTTAGCGATTCTGCGGCACATACCATTGCGCCAAGGTTTCCATTCTTTTTCAAAATCCATGGCGTCGATGCACTCACGTTTTCCCATCTTTTTCACCCCCTTCCATCACGGTGGCTTTATGTCAAGAATACTCTTCGATGGGCCCTCTGTCAATAAAACCGTAATCGACTCACATGTTGAATATCGTTGCGGGTTGTGCGATGATGACGCATATGTAGATCTCGATGGAGCTTCCGGCAAAATACATGGGCACAAAAATTATTGTTACGACAGCCGCCATGCTTCTGGGGGGACTTCTATTCTTCGAAAGAAGAAAAAGACTTCGGCGGGTTGTCATTTGTAAGACGGTTCTGTCATTCCTGTTTATCGTAGCTGCTTTGGTGCAGCCTCATCAGGCAGACCCCTATTATATTTTGATTCTCGCCGGTTTGGGTTTTTGTTTTGTCGGTGACGTTTTGCTTGCCAACCGCCGGTCACGCGAGTTTCTCTTTGGTGTCGGGGCATTTGCTGCCGGCCACGTGACGTACAGTCTCGGTTTCTTTTCAATCGGACGACTTCAGCCGGATCTGGGACTTGCCGCTGTGGTTGTCCTGATCATCAGCGGCACCGTGTATTTCAGACTTCAACCGTATCTTGGAAAAATGAGGGGATACATTATCATATATATCCTCGTCATCAGCGTTATGGTGGTCGCCGCATGGTCGGTGACGAATTCTTCGGATATACCCGTCCAGGGACGTAGTATGATAGTCGCGGGAGCCCTCCTGTTTTACTGTTCTGATTTATTTGTGGCCCGGGAACGGTTTGTGAAACACGGATTTATCAACCGTCTCATCGGCCTGCCTCTCTATTATGCCGGCCAGTTTTTTCTCGCTTTTTCTCCAAGATTCATTGGGTAGGCATTGTAAAGGCAGAGGCTGGATCAGCGGGGCCACTTCAGAACTGCGTCATCGGCTGGCACAATGTGACGGAGTGTGCATATTTTCTGGACAGTATACTGCATGAATGGTAATATTCTTCGACAGGCGAGAGGTAAGGGGGAAAAATACTATCACTGATGAATAATTCATGTAAACCTCCCTGGTTTCAAAGATACGGACGATAGAAACGATGAGAAAGGGTGCATCATGAGTGATGAGGAAAAAAGTATAGAAGAAATAATAGCTGAGTTGGAAGGTCTTGAAAAAGAAGCAAAAGAAGAGGAACAGGAACAGGTTGCCCGCAAAGACGAGGAGGAGCCTGTAGAACTGACGATGGAAGAACCCCGCGAGGATATTCAGCGTGTGGAGACCCACCCCCCTCTGGATGAGGTGCAGGCTGAAAAATCCGATTTTGAAGATATTTTCGCGGAGAAGCCGCAAGATGAACCTCGGCTTGACATCTCGGATGATCGCCGTACGGAAGAACTCACGCTCGAGGAACCCCTGGAAGGACTGTCTCTTGAAGAACCTGTTGTTGTGCCAGCGAAGGGTGATGAAGGCGTGGCCGAACTTACCCTTGAAGACAGTGAAGCGGCAAAGCAGAGAGAAACAGGAGAATTAGAAATATCTCCGGAAACAGACGAAATATCACTGGAAGAAGTAACGCCGGAAGGCCCACGGGACGAAGCGACCATCGACCTGTCATCCAAGAGTGCCGGCGAGGAAGAATCTTTTGAAGAGTTCTCCCTTGAGAAAGGGGAAGACCGTGCAGTTGTGGATGAGCCTTCATTTGATGACGTATTTGATGCGACCGGTGATGGCTCACCTGAGGCGGTGCAGGATGAAGTGGACGTGCGCGATGATCAGACGTTGAGTCTTGCCCCGGAAGATATTTCTCAGGAAAGAGATGCCGCCACAGCACATGGTGGTTTATCAGATGAGAAATTTCATGATGAACTGCCGTCAGAGGCTCAGCCTTCCGTGACATCGGCGGGAGGACCCCCCACGGAACCCCCGGATGATAAGCAGGGGGGCTTACCCCCCGATGAGCCACCATCACGGCCGCGTAAGGTCAGAAAGCCGTTGCAATGGTCGAGGGTGGCCATTCTGCTTGGCATTTTCCTTGTTGCCATTGTTTCATATGGGATTTTCGTGTGGCCTACACTTTACGAATACCGATGGGTAAAATCGGGAGATATAAAGTATCAGGTAAAAATAAACAGAATAACAAAGACCCAGCATTATTTCGACGCGGGTTCGTGGCATCAAGGGTCGGTTCCGCTGCCAATGCCAAAGGCGGCACGTCATAAAATCGAGATCAAGCCTACGGAAGAGAAAAAAGAAGCTCAGACTGAGGTGAAAGAACCGACAACAGTCGCTAAAGGCCAAGAGGAGCCGACGGGTGGCGTGGCAAAAACCCCCGGTGAAGAAGCTAAGGTTGTCCCAGCTGAAGCGAAACCGGCTGAACAGCAGGTGGCAACACCTCCTCAAAAGCCCGCTCAGGTAGCGGAGAAAAAAGAAGAGGCCCCCGTACCTGCAAAAGAAATGAGGGCGGAGGAACCGAAAAAAGAAGAAAAGGTCGCTGTTGAAGTTCCAGTCAAAGAAACGCGGCAGGAGCAGAAGATTGCGGTCAAGCCTGCGGGTGATGGAAATTATGTAATTCAGCTCAGTTCAATGCGCCTGGAGGAATTTGCAGACGAACTTACTGCCGCCCTGAAAAAAAAGGGATGGCCTGTCATGCAAGACACCGTCATGGATAAAAATAGTGAGCCGTGGTATCGCGTTTTTGTCGGTGGATTTGCTACACGTCCCGAGGCAGCTGCCTTCATGAAAGAAAAATTTATCCAGAAGGCTTATCCGGGGAGTTATATACGGTCCACCGCTCCACATGCAGCCGCCGATTAGAGGTGGCGGAGCGATTTCCACTGCGATAGGCAGAGCCGCTCACAATGTCGACTCGGTTATATACAAGAAAAGGGAGCTTTGCTGTTGATGCAAAGCTCCCTTTTTGCATGGGGAATAATTACGAGGTACCTGTCGGGATGATTTCATTGCTCGTTGTACTTTAGACAGCAGTCGGTGTACACTATCGGCCACAATCGGCTGATGATGAGAGCGACCATGATGAGGCCGAAAGGGGGAACAGTGATGAAATGGAACATACACCGGTTCGCATTTTGTGCCGTTGTCGTAGCAATGCTCTGCATTGCGGGTCTCATGACGGTTATGGAGGCCGCTGGCGCCGAAAGTGAACTACGTGTCGTAAGTGATCACACAATACCGGGCTTCGTTTATCCGGAGTCGGCGGCATACGAGCCGAAAGAGGGGGTCCTCTATGTCAGCGAATTCGGATCGGTTCTGAAACCGAAATTGAAAGACGGCAGCGGAAGAATCTGCAAGGTATCAGTGAGCGGGCATATCCTGGAACGACAGTTCCTGCCTTTGTCACCCAGCCGTCTCAACAAGCCGAAAGGGATCTGGATACAGGGTTCCAGGCTGTGGGTTACCGACATCGACATGGTATGGATCTTCGATATTGAGACACGGACAGGGAAGGCTCTTCCCTTACCCATGGCACAGTTTGCCAACGATCCTGTGGTTATTAACAATGTCCTCTATATAAGCGATAGTGAAACGAAGAAAATATACAGGATCGAGCCTGCTGATTATCTTACTGAAACCAAAGAACCAGCGGTAACCGTGTACGGAACGGAGCTGTCGTTTTCACCGAATGGGCTTTATCCCGCCCGAGACGGGTCGCTTCTTGTGGCCGGTTTCAGCGGCGGCGAGCAGGATTTCGGAGTCTATATAATTGAAGAGCAAGAATCATTTGGAACGATTGTTAAGAACGTCGGTTGGCTGGATGGAGTGGCGCAGCTCGATGACGAGAGTCTTTTGATGACCGACTGGAAGTCGGGGACGCTGCTCATGTGGAATCGGACAATGGGAGTAAAAAAACTGGCAGAGGGGTTCAAAGGTCCAGCGGATTTCTGCGTTGTGCCGCAAGACAATGGAATGCTTGTGGTTGTTCCCGATCTGGTCAAAGGTGAGATAAGGCTGATACGGCTGATGCGATAAGGTCCGGTCATAGTAAGGAGCATCAATGTCAGTCCTCGGAGTGAACGGCTGGTCAGTTCTGTGGAGTGTCCTGCGAATTGCACTTTCAGTGTATGTGATTCTCATTGTTCTCGCAGTACTCTTCCAGTCCCACTTTATTTTCTTTCCAGAACGTCATATCGCGGCAACTCCCGAAAATATAGGCCTGAAATATGAAGAGGTTGCATTTCCGACAGCGGATGGAAAGATCCTCTCAGGCTGGTTTATCCCCGCGGATAAACCAAGAGGTTTCCTGCTCTTCTGTCACGGAAACGCCGGGAACATATCACACCGACTTGATTCACTCATGCTGTTCCACCATCTCGGTCTCAGCACACTCATTTTTGATTATCGGGGATACGGCAGAAGCCAGGGAAGAATAAGCGAGGAAGGCACCTACGCCGATGCCGAAGCGGCATGGAACTATCTTGTGAAGGTAAGGGACGTAGCGCACTGTGACATTATTATCTTCGGCAGGTCTCTCGGTGGCGCCGTTGCGTCGATGCTCGCCCGGCACCACAAACCGAAATGCTTGATCCTCGAATCAACATTCACGTCAATTCCCGATATCGCCGCTCGTCTCTATCCCTTTCTTCCCGTGAGAATTCTCATGCGATTCACCTATCCTGTCATTGATAATATCAGAAACGTGAAATGTCCCGTCTTGATTGTTCACAGCCGGGACGACGACATTATCCCCTTTGACCACGGACGGCGGCTCTTTGACGAAGCACACGAGCCGAAAGAATTCCTGGAAATAAGAGGATCGCACAACGAAGGCTTTCTCATATCCGGTCGGCGTTATCTGGAGGGACTGGAATCGTTCATATCAAGGATGTGAGTTGCGGTCCATGAAGACCGCTTAGGCGAATGGGAGGGATGCGCCGTCCGTTATTCCCGGCGGACGACAGGAGAAAAGGGATACGTTTTTAAAGCATAGTCTTACAAGGCGATGGTTTCCACATTAACAATGAAAGGAGCACCGTTATGGAACTCAATACAATTATTCCAAGATTGCAGGAGCTGGTGACGTTTTACGGGCTTAAAGTAATCGCGGCGATCGTTATTTTTGTTGTCGGTCGCTGGGTCGCTCAATTGCTGAGGAATATTCTTGAGAAAGTTATGAGGAGAGGAAAGGTGGACGAAACGCTCATTTCATTTGTCGGGCATTTGGCCTATATCCTCCTTATCACCGTCATCGTCATTGCCGCTCTCAATCAGCTCGGGATTCAGACGACCTCATTCATCGCTCTTATCGGTGCCGCCGGCCTTGCAGTCGGCCTCGCTCTCCAAGGTTCTCTGGCGAACTTTGCTGCCGGTGTCCTGATGATCATATTTCGGCCATTCAATGTCGGTGACTACGTTGAGGCGGGGGGAACTGCCGGCACGATAGATGAAATTACGGTGTTTACCACCCATATGACGACTCCGGATAATCGGGTCATTATCATTCCAAACGCGAAGATAACCAGCGACAATATCATTAATTATTCGGCAAAAGAGATACGGCGGATGGATCTTGTGATCGGCGTCAGTTATGGAGATGACATACAGAAGGTGAAGGATGTGCTGAACGATGTCCTGACCGCGGAGAGCAGAATCCTCCAAGACCCCACACCGATGGTCGGTGTTCTGGAACTGGCGGACAGCAGTGTAAACTTTGCCGTTCGCCCCTGGGTGAAAACAGGCGAATACTGGCCGTTATTTTTTGACTTGAAGGAACGGATCAAGAGGCGGTTTGACGAAGAAGGTATTTCTATTCCGTTTCCACAGAGTGATGTTCATCTCTACGAATTAAAAAGTGAAGCGGCTCAATAGAAAATGGCGATCCTTCGTTATAGGACATACTCCGATGTGCCCGCGAAGTATTGTCTTATTGTAACTTCAGACACATACCGATTGCAAACATTGTGAATTTCACATAGGTTTACTGTCGAGTTCGCAAGTTCGGTCCCATGGCGAGACATCGCACCGGGATGCCATAAAAAAGATCCTCAAAAGGTTGCAGAAGGTGGATGGATGCTCCCTCTTTTCATTCACCGGAGCGCTGACATCAGCTCATGCTGGTGAAGGGACAAGAATCATGGACTTGCGCCATACTATATTACCTCCTGTTATTGTCTGGGAAGGCGTTAAGCTTTCCCAGACAAACCTCTTTCGGTATCCTATACCGACTTTCCCAGACCGGTAATAAATGCCTTCACCTTCTGGAGCAGAGGCCTTTTTATTCGGACGGTGAGGTAAAGGTCCCCCGATTGCGCGCCGCCGCTGCCGCTTTCCCCCATTCCTGAGATTCGGATTTTCTGGCCATCCCTGACCCCGGGAGGAAGGGCTATTTTCAGCCGTTTGTTTCTGCGTCTCACCAGGTACTCATACGGTCCTCCCCGGCGTGCCTCCTCGGGATCCACGGTGATGACGTCCTCGAGATCTGATCCGTTGACGGGAAAATCAATCCCCGTAATCTTTTTGAATAGATACCGGCTTGTTTTTCCGAGGGGACCGCCTGATGGTATATTCACCGCTGTGTCTCCGTTGTTACCGAAGGATCCTGAGAAGACGAATCGCCTGCCGTTGCCTCCGTCTCCCCTGATTTCATATGTCTGAAACCCCTGGCCATAGAATTCCTTGAAGATTTCATCAAAGCCGCGGAGACCGAAGGACCGGGCAAGTTCCTCAAAGATCCCATGGATATCAGAACCGGTGAAGATATCTTGTTCAGAGTAGGTCCGCCTGAAATGGGTGTAGGCGGATGATCCGAATCGCCGCCGCATGTCGTTATATTCTCTCCTCTTTTCCGGGTCGGACAGAACGGCATATGCCTCGTTAACGACCTTCATTTTTTCGGCAGCGACAGCGTCGCCGGGGTTCCTGTCGGGATGAAACTGAAGCGCCAGCTTGCGATAGGTATCTTTTATCTGCTTTGCTGTCGCTTCTTGGTCAACACCCAGTATTTCGTAATAATCTTTCTGTTCCATTGTGGAGCGCTGTCCTTTCGAAATGGATCGATGTACCACCGTGCTATTCAGGATTCCACCGCTGTTTCTGAGTAGCAGGTACTTAATATAATCATTATGTGAGCTGAGGCAATGGGAAAGTCGGAATTATTGAATCTGAATGGAGATTGTCATGCCGTGGTCCGGGAGATTTCCCACATCGACGGTTATGCGAAAAGCGACAATGCGGAGAGGGGCACCGCATAAGCGGGGGAGGCTGCGAAGTTCCTCACGTTGATTCATTCACTGATCAGCATTGTTGACGAATCCAGATAGACCGGTCGGCCGCCATCCCTCGATTTTATCCCCTTGATCGGCACGATTTTTATGATCGAGCCGGCCGGTTCGAGCTTCAGAATGAGATTAAAGGAGTCAGAGAGAGTTGAGAGCCTCGCCGGCATGCCGTCGGGCTGAATGTCTTCATGGCGGTGTGTGTGGACGCTGAACCAGACGCGGCATCCGTGGGTCCGAGCCAGTGCCCTCAGGTTGGAGAGGAAGTCCAGTGCCGTTTCATCGAATTGAAAGCCGTCGATGATGATGATTTCGGGTTTAAAGATATCCTGCTGGGAAAGATCGGTCAAGCGTTCCTGCAATTTCGGGATACTGAAGCTGGAAACCCTGAATGTCATTATAAAACGGAAGGGAAGGATCGTCTGCCAGAGCTGGTTCACCTGGGCAAGTTTGTAATGCTGTCCAAGCCCGTTAAAGAGTTCCTTGTACCAGAGCGTAACCTTGTCGACGGGATCAATAAGGCTGATGTGGAGAACGTATTTATTTTCCAGCATGGCGTGGAGCGCGAGCTGTACAAGAAAAGCCGTCTTGCCCACTCCGGCACGGGAAAGGACCGCACCGAAACCGCCTTCCTCCGGAATGAGCTGCTCACCTTCATCTCTGATATGTTTCAGAGGATGACTGAATAAAAGATCATTTTTAAGCATATGGATATACCTGTCTCTCAGCCTGATGAGAGTCCCTTTCTTTTTTAATTTCGCCAATAAATTCATAAAGAAACATTGGTGCTCTACTGCTGACGGTTATGCGACATTTTTCTTCCTGGCCGCAACTTCCTCGGTAATTTTTTCTGCAATCGACTGCGGCACCTGCTTAAAGATGGCGAATTCCATGGTGAACTGGGCCTGTCCCTGGGATGAAGATCGTAATACCGTGGAAAAACCGAACATCTCAGACAGCGGGACCTGCGCTTCAATTACCGTCATATGCCCCTCGTCCTGCGATCCCACGATCATGCCCCGTCGTTGATTCAGGAGCCCCATGATGGCACCCTGGAATTCCGTCGGTGTTTCAACGACAACCTTCATAATAGGTTCGTTAATGACCGGGCTGGCTTTCGCGTATGCCTCGAGGAAGGCTCCACGGGCTGCCGCCTGGAACGCCATGTCGGAGGAATCAACGGAGTGGGATGCCCCATCGTTGATAACGACCTTCACGCCCGTTATGGGAAACTCAAGTTTGGGTCCCTTCACCATGCACTGGCGGAAACCTTTCTCGCATGCCGGAATGTATTGAGTCGGGATAGAACCGCCGGTAATTTTGTTTTCAAAGATAAAGTCATTGCTCTCGATCGGTTCTATATATCCGGCCACCCGACCATACTGGCCGGCGCCGCCCGTCTGCTTCTTGTGAATATAATTGAATTCCGCTTTTTTCGTGATCGTTTCCCTGTAGGCGACACGGGGGCGTCCCGTTGTCACATCGGCGCCATACTCACGTTTCATCCTCTCCACGTAGACTTCGAGGTGGAGCTCACCCATTCCTTCTATAATTGTTTCGTTTGTTTCATCATCAACATAGGTCTTGAACGTCGGGTCTTCTTTCGTAAACCTGCCGAGTGCCCTGGACATGTTTATCTGAGATTTGTTGTCGTTCGGAACGATGGCAAGCGATATGACCGGATCGGGTATAAACATGGACGTCATGGTCACGTTGAGGCCCGGTGAAACGAAGGTATCTCCCGACGCACAATCGATGCCGAAAAGAGCGCCGATATATCCGGAAGGAATGGCGCTTATGTCTTCCATCTGATCGGCGTGCATCCTGATGACCCGTCCGACCTTTACTTTTTTGCCCGTCCGGGCGTTAACAATCGTCTCGCCCCTGGAAATGATACCTTGATATACCCGAATGTACGTGAGCTGGCCGTAAGGGCCGTCTTCAAGCTTGAATGCCAGGGCCACTGTGGGCTTTGCCGAATCGCTGGATAACAGTACCGGTTCTTCTTTCTCGTCCATGGTCAGTGCTTCGTTTACCATATCGGACGGACAGGGGAGGAGGCTGACAACTGCGTCGAGGAGCGGCTGGACCGCCTTATTTTTATACGCCGAACCCATGAGGACCGGCGTCAGTTGCCGGGACAATACGCCCCTGCGGATCGCTTCTATCAGGACGTCGTCGGAAATATTCCTTTCTTCGAGAACCGCTTCCGTCAGTTCGTCCGAAAATATTGATGCCTTGTCAATCAGCATTTCCCGCTTTTCCCGGGCACGGGACACAAGGGATTCGGGAATATTTTCGATACGGACTATTTCTCCGTTATCGCCGTCAAAATACAGGGCTTTCATGGTTATCAAGTCGACTACGCCTTCAAAATTCATCTCCAGGCCGATGGGAATCTGCATCGCCACGGCATTATGGCCCAGTTTTTTTATAAGCTGGCTTATGACCCTGTCGGGGTTTGCCCCGCTTCTATCGCATTTATTGATGAAAGCGACGCTTGGTATTTTGTAACGCTTCATCTGCTGGTCCACGGTTATCGATTGCGACTGCACGCCGCCGACGGCACACAAAACGAGAATCGCTCCGTCAAGCACCCTGAGTGACCGTTCTACTTCAACGGTAAAATCAACATGACCTGGTGTGTCGATGATGTTGATTTCGTGGGTGAGCCACTCGCAGTATGTCGCCGCCGAGGCGATGGTGATCCCCCGTTCCCGTTCCAGTTCCATTGAGTCCATCGTGGCGCCCACGCCGTCTTTTCCCTTGACGTCATGGATGGCATGAATGCGTTTCGTATAAAAGAGAATCCGCTCGGTAAGGGTCGTCTTCCCCGAATCGATGTGCGCGCTGATACCAATGTTTCTCACGTTTTCTTCTGTTTTCATCTTCACGTTTCTGTCCTTATAATAGATTCGATAATTCCCTTTGTCAGATAAACAAAAATCCCCTCAGACGGCACACGGTGCCAAAAAGGGGATAAACCGACAATCAATCAACGAAACATGTGAAAGCCACACTTTCTAGTAAAAAGATCATCAATTGTCAAGATATATTTGAGAATATTTTATTGTCGGCGAGCGGCACGACATTATGAAGTGAGCGCTATGCGAAACCTCTATGATGGGAGGTGATTCCCGGACAATCCCGCTTATCGGCTCCGGGCTATGAACATTCCCCTGCCCAGGTCGACGAAGACTCTGTCGAGATTTTTCATTGTCGCCATGAATCGTTCCCGCTCTGTTCCTGAGAGGATCCTTCCGGGGGGAAATTTTACCTTCGCAGGATTTATCTGCCGTCCTTCCCG
>JAFGWZ010000261.1 GCA_016936905.1 Deltaproteobacteria bacterium
AATCGCGATGAAGTTGTCGTTCAGACCAATGCTTCGCGGGTCGGCGACGATATCGATTCCCTGAAATTCAACCAGGGGATTGTTGTCCAGCCACCTCATCAGTTCATGGGTTCCCTGGGCGTAGGTGACGAGACTTTTCCCCCGGAAAATCCGCTTCCTGCTGTTGGTAACGGCGCCGCTTTTGATAAGATCCATGAGCGGATCCGACATGACTACGGAATGAACACCGAGATGGCGGCGGCGGGCCAGGTGTTTCGCGAGCGCTTCGTAAAGCTGGCCGAGGAAAAAAGATATACAGCTCCCGTCTTCGATGACATTGGTTATGTTCCGTGCAATGGTATTGAACTCCTCGGACACGCTCCATCGAGGAAAATATATCGGTTCTTCCGTTGAGTCCACGAGGTAATTAAAATCAGATACATGAACAAAGGTGTCTCCCGAGGTTCTGGGAATCTTCTTGTTTATCTCACCTACCACCAGTGACGCACGCTCCATCGCAAGTTTTGCCACGTCGGCGGATATACCGAGGCTGCAGAATCCCGCCTCATCAGGGGGAGTCACCTGCACAAACGCCGCGTCGACCCTGACGGCTCCTCTCCTGAACAGACGGGGTATCCGGGAATATCTGCACGGGATGAGATCGATCCTTCCCGCTGTGATTGCTTCACTGGCCACCCAGCCCGAGAAAAAAGTCTTTAGTCGGTATTTTTGAGAATATCGTTCGTCGATGGGAATGGCGTCACCGAGGCTGACGGCTTGAATCAATTCGAGGTCCTTGAGGTTCGTAAGATCAGACGCCATGAGATGTTTGACCAGGGTCCGCGGTTCGGCCACTCCGGACGCGAGAAAAATACTCATGCCCGGGTCGATCATCTTCATGACTTTTTCAGGAGAGGCGATCTTGCTCTCCCACGAGACATGCGAATCCAAAGCTTGATAAGGTTCCTGCGGGTTTTTCCCAAATTTATCGAATAATTTTATCATCGTGCGATTATAACAGGATACGGCGTATTATCAAGAAGAATTGAGGCCGTTGTTCTTCGCGTTATCACGCCGTATCATTGTTTCCGGACTGCCGTCCCCCTTCGTAGATGTCATATTCTAAGAGGCGGCACTCGATGGGGCCGTTGAAAAAGGTGAGGCGCCGCTGGGTCCGCAATCCGACATGCTTCGCCAGGTCGAGGTTGCCGGTAAATATGTATCCCCGGTACCCCTGGCATTTCTGCTTAAAGAAGTCGCCGATACGCCGGTAGGTGTCTTTAAGTTTTTGTATCTCACCGAGCCGTTCCCCGTATTCCGGGTTAACCATGATGATCCCCGGGCCAGGGGGGATCTCGGTGACGGAAAAGTCACATACCTTGAAATCTATGAGATGCTTTACCCCGGCTGTTTCGGCATTTTTCCGCGCCGCTTCAACAGCCCGGCGGTCTATGTCGGTTGCCGTGACGGTGCCGTTGAAGGATTTCATCGTTTTGCCGTATGCATCGGCGCGTATTTTTTTCCACAGAGCCCGGTCGAATCCCTTGATATGCATGAAGCCGAAATTGCTCCTCAGCAGTCCCGGCGGCCTTTTTACAGCGATCAACGCCGCCTCTATCGCCAGCGTCCCGCTCCCGCACATGGGATTAACAAAATGACCGTCGCCGGACCACCCGGTCGCGCCAATCGTCGCGGCGGCGAGCGTCTCCTGCATCGGCGCTCTCATGGGGATTTTTCGGTAGCCGTGGCGGGAAACGGGTTCTCCCGAGGTGTCGAGGTAAACGGCGCACCGCCTATTCTGCCAGAAGAGGTGAATAACCGTCCTGTTCTTCCGGGGACCCGAATCAGGCCGTCTCCCCACGTTTTTGAAAAATCGATCCACGATGCCGTCCTTGACTTTTACATTCGCGTACCGGGGGTCCCTGATCGTAATGTTGTCCACTGTCGACGTGACCGATAGATATCCCGAATCGTCAATATAGGTCTCCCAGGGAAATCGACCGATTTCTTCATAGAGTTCTTCAGGGTTATCCGCCGTGAATTCGTGGACAAGGAACAGGACACGGTGTCCCGTCCTCAGACGGAGATTGATGTTCATCGTGTCCGCAAGGGTGCCTTCCGTTTCAACACCGGCGACCAGTTCCGACAGGATCGGAAATCCAATGGCCGTGAGTTCGTTGCGCAGGTAAGGAGCAATTCCTTTGGGACAGGTTATGACAATCCTTCCCGGTTCATTGAAATGCGTCATATGCTTCCTTGTACAACCTCATCGTTCTTCGTATATCGGATAACGAAAATCGAAAACTGTAAATCGGGAAATAGTAATTGGTAAATAAAAAATGGTAATTCGTAAACCGCAAACCCGATAACGTGAAACATGAAAAGTTAAACGTGAAACCTGAAACTTTCGTTCAACTCAATACCACAGCGGCCGGTGAAACTGCAAATTTATCTCCTTGATATATTTCCCCGACTTGTTATACTCATCAGGCCGTTGAAAAAACAAACATGAGGCTGTTCAAAAATGCCCGGATGCAAGGCTCCCGAAAGCCTGAGGAGTGAGGTCTACTGGTAGTAGATCGCAGGGATGAAGGCTAAGGGAAACGCTGCAGGCGGGCGTTTTTGAACAGCCTATCATCAGACAGCGAGGCGGTGGAGGTGCGGTATTATGTACTGGGAAGAAAAGATTGAGACGATGGTGCGGGAAGATCTTGATGCGCTTCAACTTGCGAGATTGAAGCGCACTGTACAGAAGGCATCGGAATCGTACTATTATAAGAGAGTCTTCGAAGAAAACGGCTTGAATCCCAATAATATAACATCTCTGAATGACGTAAGAAGCATACCCTTTACCACAAAAGAAGCGTTGCGGGAACACTGGCCGTACGGATTTCTGGCAGTTCCGAAGACTGACCTGGTGCGCGTCCATTCATCGTCGGGGACCACAGGGCGGGCAACCGCTATCTTCCATACAGCCGCCGACATTAACGTGTGGGCCGATCTCGTTGCCCGTTCCATGTACGGCGCAGGCATGAGAAAGGACGATGTCTTTCAGAACATGATGACCTATGGCCTCTTTACCGGCGGGCTCGGATTTCATTATGGCGCGGAAAGGCTGGGAGCGCTTGTCATACCGGCAGGTGCCGGAAACAGCAGACGTCAGATCCAACTCATGAAAGACTTTGAAACAACGGTTATACATATCATACCCAGTTACGCCCTCCATCTTTATTCCCTGTTTGAGGAATTGGGAGTCAACCCGAAAACGGATACACGGCTCCGTTTGGCATTTATAGGCGCCGAGCCCCATTCCACCCGGACCCGGGACAAGATTCAGGAGCTTTACGGAGTGAAGGCATTTAACTCCTACGGCCTGTCCGAGATGAACGGCCCCGGTGTGGCCTTTGAGTGCGAGGTACAGATGGGGATGCATATCTGGGAAGATCATTTTCTCATCGAGGTAATCAACCCGGACACTCTTGAACCGGTTCCCGACGGCGAGGAAGGTGAGCTTGTCATGACAACGCTCATGCGTGAGGGGATGCCGGTTCTGCGATACCGTACGCGGGATATAACGAAAATTTATACGGAGCCCTGTCCCTGCGGACGAATCCACAGACGCATTGAAAGGATCAAAGGCAGGACCGACAACATGATGATTATTAAAGGGGTTAACGTTTTTCCCGTTCAGATAGAGAAGACCCTGATGAATGTGCCTGGCGTCGGGACCAATTTCCAGATCATCTTGGAGCGGGAAGGGTATGACGACATCATGCATATAAAGGTGGAGATTCAGAAGGATGTATTCACCGGAAACGTGAAGCAGCTTGAATCTCTCCGTCGCAGGATCGTGGATGAACTGAAGAATGAAACGTTGGTTACGCCGAAGGTTGAACTGGTCGAACACAACAGCCTTCCTCAAAGCGAAGGCAAGGCGGTCAGGGTTATCGACAACAGAAAAGATTGAAAATGAGTGAGGAGATAACGAATGGTTGCGTATCAGATTTCTGTATTCGCGGAAAATAAGCCCGGAAGGCTCGCCAAGGTAACGAGCATTCTCGCCCGGGAAAAAATCAATATCCGGGCGATATCCATTTCGAGTTCCGATGATTTCGGGGTCATTAACGTTATGGCCGATGAGCCGAAGCGAGCCTTAGAGGTACTGGAGCAGGAGGGATTGACCGTTGGCCTGAGAGAAGTCGTCGCCGTATTGATCGAAGACAAGCCGGGGGGGCTCGACAAGCTGATTCAGTTACTTTACAAGGAAAAGATTAATATAGAGAACGCCTATGGATTTGTCCTTGAAAGCTGGAAGCGGGCTGTTTTTGTCGTCGATGTGGATCAGATGGAAAAGACTCAGCAGATTCTCAGGGAGTACGGGTTCGAAACCCTTGATCCCGAGGCACTTCAGGCGGCGGAGCCCTTTCATTACATGAAATATTAGAACGTCATCAGCTGACTGCTGATGAAAAATAACAGTGGAGTTGTAACGTTTATGACGCACGAAGATGCAGGACATTATGCAGCTAAACATCCGGCGGATATAAAGCTCAATCCGAACATAGCCGCTGCAATAGAAAAGAAAGCAAGGGATGGAAAACTGCCCTGTGCGGCGGCATTCAGCATCGCCGCAGATTTGGAGGTTCATCCCGCCGATGTTGGCGTCGCCATCGATCTGATGGAAATCAGGATCAGTCGCTGCCAGTTGGGACTTTTTGGCTATGATGCCGGAAAGCGAGTCCTCATGGCGGCCGAGATGGTGACCAACGAGCTTAAGGAAGCGATTGAGAACGGACTGGTCAATGATCGATTACCGTGCAAAACATCTTGGGAGATAGCCGAGGCATTCGGTATTCCCAAGATGCATGTTGCCGCCGCCTGTGAGACGTTAAAAATAAGAATATCGGGTTGCCAGTTGGGATCGTTTAAGTAACGTAACCATCTCCAATCGCTTCTTCATAGCGGGCGAGCGTAAAGAGCATGTCGGCACACCGGTTAAGGTACCGGTTGATCGTTTCATTTTGAATGATCCCGTCTTTCTTCAGGAGTGCCGCTTTCCGTTCCGCCCGTCGGATGATCGTCCGGGCGACGTCGATCTGGGCTGAGACGACGGTTTCGCCGGGATATATGAATTCCCGTTTCATTTCAAAGGCTGTCTGGAGATCCTCGATGATATGTTCAAGGCGGTCGGCGTCTTTGTCGGAGACCCTGGTGGCAAGTTTGCCGTAGTCCTCCTGCAGCGTTGAGAGTTCCGCCCCGATAACGAGAAGGTCTTTCTGGACGCTGAGAAGAATGGCTTTGATTTTGGGATTTCCCGTCATTGCCCGCGCTACCCCCATGGCGGAACTTGCCTCGTCAAGAACCCCATATGTCTCCGGCCTCGGATCGAATTTCGGAACCCGTTGCCCTCCGAGAAGACTGGTTTCTCCCCCGTCACCCTTTTTAGAAAATTTCATGTTCCCATCCTTTCCATGTATGTTCTGACGATCGTGATGATTTTCTCGGTATTTTTCCGTGAACACCGTATGATTTCATCCATGGTCAGCTCCTTGTCGACCAGCCCGTGACCGTAGTTGTCGACGGAACACAGCGATGCGTAAGGAATTTCCATTTCCCCGGCGATAATCGCTTCCGAAGCCATGGTCATTCCGACCAGGTCGGCGAACCGGGACATCAATCTGATTTCCGCTCGGGTTTCGAAACGGGGCCCCGTTGTCTGCCAGTAGACGCCGCCGTCGACGACGTCAATACCGCAGTGGCGGGCCGCTTCCATCCATTTTTGTCTGATGTCGGGACTGAGCCTCGGTGTAATATGAATGGGATGCCGGTCAATGATTGTCGGTACTCCCGTCAGGTTGATAAAGTCATCGGGAACGACGAGGGTCCCCGGGGGCAGGTGGTGTTTCAGAGAGCCGGTAGAATTCACGGCGATAATTTCCGTCACTCCGAGGCTTTTCAGGGCCGTCATCGTCGCCTTGTGATTGATGCGGTGGGGGAGGATGTGATTGCCCGGGTCGATTCCGTGCCGTGGCACCATTACGGCCCGGGATGAGAGAAACACAAGGGCTTCGCCGTAATCGGTGTCGATCCGTTTCTCTTTCATCTCGTCGACGCCACCTTTTCCGTGAAGCAGAATGGTACCGGAGATAATGCCGAGCATGCCTGACCCCCCCTCCTTCTGTTCGAGAGAACTTGTACCAGATTCCCTTTCCCCTGTCAAAAGACTTATGATATAGTCGTTGACATAGCCGGAGGGAGTTATTAGTTTAGAAGAATACGAGCTGTTGCCCAAATTCATTGAAGCCCGCTCAAACGAATTCTTCATTTGGGCAACAACATGAAATGAATGCAAAAGGAGAATATGACATGGGTAAGGAAGATCTCTTGATTCATGTGAATGACAGTACCTTTGAGGATGAGATAATAAAGTCCGACAGACCGGTCCTTGTGGACTTATGGGCCCCCTGGTGCGGTCCCTGTAACGCGATAGCTCCAATAGTTGAGGAAATAGCTGAAGAGTATAAGGACAAGATCAAGGTAGCCAAACTCAACGTGGACGAAAGCCCCGGAACGGCGACGAACTATGGCGTGCGGAGTATTCCCACCCTTTTATTGTTCAAAGACGGACAGATAAAAGACACCCTGGTTGGCCTCGTCGGCAAGGACCGCCTCGAAGAGTTTATCAAAAAAGCATTGTAGCAGAGGTAAAGGGCGGAAGGGGAAGGTAAAAGACTTATTTTGGGTCTTTTTCAAAGGTGTGTCAACGTTTGTGATAGATAAGAGACCCCCCGGGGGTGGGAGAGGATTAACGTGCGTTTAAACAGACTGACTGTTTTGCTTTTCATGGGACTATTTATTGTTTCCGGGTGCGGATTCTTTGAGCCCCGACAGACACGTCGCGGCACACCGGAAGCACTCTACCAGCTGGGATATGAAAATTACCACGAACGTAATTATAAGAAGGCGATAGAAGCATTCCAGCGGGTCCAGGAACTATACCCCCTGAGCAATCTGGCGCTGATGGCGGAACTGGGGATCGCCGATTCGTATTACAGTAATGAAGACTACGCCGAGGCGGAAATGAGCTACGAAGATTTCATGAATCTTCATCCGACGAACGATAACCTGCCGTACGTTATGTATCAAATCGCAATGTGTCATTACAATCAGATGAGCGGTATCGACCGCGATCAGTCGGAGACGCTGAAAGCCCGGGAGTCTTTCGAAAGGCTCATAGCCCGCTTCCCTGACAGCAAGTTCTCCTTCATGGCGGAGAAGCAGTTGAGGGATTGCAAACGGCGGCTGGGAGAGCATGAATTCTACGTGGGGCAATTCTATTATAGGCTTGGGAAATACAAGTCCGCGCTGAGGCGCTTTGAGTATGCCGCCCGCGAATATGCCGGAATCGGCATGGATTACAAGCTGCAGTATTTCATCAAGGAAACAAAAGCGCGCATCGATGAGGAAGCAACGGAAGGTAAAACCGATGATGGAAAATCGAAAATCGGCAAATAGTAATTAGTAAATGGAAAACGGTAAATCGGGAAACCGTAAATCGAAAATCGGCAATCAGAAATTAGAAAATGGGAATGGGGAACTGGGGATCGAAAACCGGGATTCGCAAAACGGAATTCGGATAACGTAAATCGCAAATCGAATGTCCTCTGTCCCCTGACCTCTGACTTCGCCTTTCCCCCTTCCCCCTTCGCCCTTAGCCCTTTGCCTAGAGCCTATAATCGCCCCGCGCCTTAAGCCTAAAATAGCCCTTTAGCCTTGCGCCTAGAGCCTTTTGCCCCTGATTCACGCCCCGACCTCGACCTTGTCAATGACGAACCACTCATCTTCGGAATCAGAGGCGGTGTCGACTGTGATGTGGATTATATGAATTCCCGGATGGAGGTCCTTCAGTTCGTGGAGGTCGATCGGCTCAAACCGTTCCTTGTTATTAAAATAGGCCTGCGGCGTCAGGGCGTTCGATTCATAATGGTCTTTTGTCCTTTTCGATATCTTGTTGAGGGAATATTCCTCCGGGCACCGGGTCTGTTGGATGA
>JAFGWZ010000262.1 GCA_016936905.1 Deltaproteobacteria bacterium
AGGCGCTGTGTATAACAGGAACATGCACGGTCGATTGCGGGTACGGCCCGGCGATAATCGACCAGCAACAGGCGGGAAGTACGATAATGATTTTATCCCCCAGTGCTTTCAATAGGAATCGCATGCCAATGGCGGCGCCGCAGCCGGGACATGCCACGTGACCCGACGACATATATTCCTGATCATGAACCCTCAGTTCCATGGTTTATACCTCCTGAAGTCCCATCCAGACGCTCTCGGCTTCCGGGATATCGCTGTTTTTGGTTTTCCTGTAGATTTCTTTAATGACGTCAGTGGTTACATCCCGCCCGCCGATACCGGCAATATATCCGTAAATGGGCGGATGACCGGGGGCGTTGCAGAGGGCTGCCCGTATCTCCTGGGCGAAGATGCCCCCGGAACCGAATGAGAAGTTCCGGTCGATGACGGCAACCTTTTTCGCCGGCATCAACGTCATTCGGACATCATGGACGGGAAACGGACGAAAGAGCTTCAGCTTCATGAGTCCCACTTTTTCCCCCTTGGCCCGCAGTTCATTCACAACCTGCCGGCTTGTGCTCGTCACCGTTCCGGTTGTTACGAGAATTATTTCCGCATCTTCGCAGTGAATCGCCTCGACGGAGCCGTATCGACGACCGAAGATCTTCTCGAATTCGTCTTCTACGTAAGAAAAACAGCCGAGCGCATCATCCATCGCAAGGGCGATGCTGTGACGCATCTCCATATAAACATTTGGTGTCACCAGGGAGCCGAAGGCGCAGGGATCTTTCGGATCAAGCTGAAACTTCGGTACGTAGGATGGCAGGAAGCTGTCCACCAGTTCCTGATCAGGCACGTCCACCGGTTCGTAGGTATGGGACAGGAAAAAGGCATCGAGGACCACCATGACGGGCAGGTTGACCAGTTCTCCGAGGCGGTACGCCTGAAGAATCGTATCAAGGACTTCCTGGCCGTTTTCGCAGTATAACTGAATCCAGCCCGTGTCGCGCTGCGCCAGTGAATCCGTCTGATCAACCCATATGTTCCACCCCGGGGCGAGGGCCCTGTTCACCTCGGCCATGACCATGGGAAGCCGCGCGCCCGAGGTCCAGTGGAGCAACTCGTGCATGAGCGCCAGCCCCTGACCCGATGTGGCGGTAAACGCCCGCACGCCGGTGCTGACCGTTCCGATCAGCGCTGCAAGGGCGGAGTGCTCGCTTTCGACGCGCATAAACCGGGCATTCAGTGACCCGTTGGCGCAATATTCCGATAGAAATTCCACGATATGTGTCTGCGGCGTTATCGGATATGCCGAAATGACTCCCACTCGAGCCAGCCGCACCGCTTCGGCCACCGCCTGGCTTCCTTCCACAACTCGTTTCATTGACCTTCCTCCTCCAGAATCATGGCATTGCGGGGGCATTCAACGACGCACAGACCACACCCCTTGCAGTAATCGTAATTGATATGACGTCCCTGCTTGCTCTCGTCGTGGCATACGGCTATATCCGGGCAGAACAGGTAGCAGTTGTCGCACTGATTGCACAGGCCGCAGTTAAAACATCGCTCGGTTTCCCTGATCGCGAGGTTGGCTGAGATCTTCAGATCGATCTCACCGAATGTTTTTTTTCGCTCATCGATGAGCAATCTCGGCTGAGTGATCCGGGGAGACAGGTGAAAATAATCTATATTAATCTCGTTATAAGCGACGACGTGATGATTTCTTTCACACCGCGGCCCCGCCATATATATTTCCATCGAGAGCGAAGGACCGCTCCCCACCACATACGCGGAAAGCTCCGTTTTTATCGCATCGAGGCCTTTCCGAAAGAGAATATCCAGGGCCATGGCGGCCTCCTTGCCGGAGGCAACGGCATGGACAACGCTCTTGACGTCATTGGTCAGATCGCCGCCGTAGGCAACAACGACTCCGTCCGGTTGTCGCACCAGAATCGAATTGCTGAGAGTCAACTGCTGCCCTCCCCGTTCTCCGGGACGATACCACTCTTCGGCTGCTTCTTCGCCGATGGCCTTGAATATTTTTTGAACGACGATTTCCTCCGATTCTTCACCCGCCGGCTCTATTGCGGCACGGCCGTCACTGTCCGTGCCCGCAACCCGCATGGCCCGAACCGTCAACGTATAGGATTCTCCCGTCCCATCGATCCTGACGGGAGCCAGAAGCTCTCTGATCTCGACTCCCTCTTCAAGTGCCATGGTTATCTCGTCGTCGAATGCAGGCATGTCTTCCCGGCGACGGCGGTAGACTATAATTGCTTTGCCTCCCAGCCGGACAATGCTTCGTGCAACGTCAACGGCGGTATTCCCGCCGCCGATAACGGCAACGGTCTCATGAACGCTGGCTGTTTCGCCGCGACGGATCGCATTCAGGAAAGAAATGCCTTCTTCGAGACCTTCCAGATCTTCACCGGGAATGGCGAGCTTCCTCGATCGGGAATGCCCGCACCCCATGAAGACGGCATGATACTCGTCCTGCGCTTTACTCAGGAAATCAGATGATACCGCTTTCCCCGTGTAAATTCGAACTCCCATGGCTTCGATTCGCGCGATTTCGCTTCTCAGCACGGAAACGGGGAGGCGGTATTCAGGAATGCCCCATCGGAGGACACCGCCCGCTTCGGGCATCGCCTCGAAAACATCGCAGGCATATCCGAGCATCGTGAGGAAATAGGCAGCCGCCAGACCGCTCGGACCGGCACCCACGATGGCGATTTTCTCTTTTCTAGGCGGCCGTTTTTCAAGCGATGATTTGAATTCGTTGCGCGCTGCCGTATCCGCAAGGAATCGCTCGATCCCATGAATGGCAATCGCTTCATCAAATTCACCCCGGTTGCACCGCCCTTCACAGGGATGAAAACATACCCGCCCGCACACCGCGGGAAAAGGATTCTCCCTGAGGATGGTATCCCATGCCTCTTTGAACGATCCCTGCGTCGTCAGCATCTCGACCATGGCGATATCCTCTCCGGCTGGACAGGCAGCGCTGCACGGCGCCGTCTTTTCATCATATCGTGGTCTGAGAAACCGCCATGATCCCGTCTTATTGCTCAATGTCGACATGCGCGAACAAGGAATCAACAAGTGATCGCCAATTATAATTTCTGCTTTTTCTCCCATTTTTCTATCCCTTTATTATTGAGTTAATCACAGTGAGGAGAACCTTTCGTGACAGTTTATCCCGATTCATATACGTTTTATTTGAGGGAGGCTGTGCCGCGGTGCCCTCTGCCACGGAGCGTCATGACGCGCCATTGTGCTCGATCAACCCGACACGACGAACCTCGTCGTAGGCATCCTGCGCCGCTTTCAGGTTTCGCTCGGTTTCCCGGGGAACTTCTTCCCTGATGGCCGCAGCGATGGCATCCATAGGAGGCATTTCAAATACCCGCGATACCGCTCCCAGCATGGGTGTGTTTACAATGGGATGTGTCCTTGTCCCCAGCTTGTTTCTGAGAGCGATCCTGCTCGCATCGACATAGGCAAGCCGAAAGCCTGTAAACGGAACCATGTTCGCCGGCAATTCTGGGCTGTTAATGACAACCCAGCCTCCCGCTTTTAATCCCCTGGTCACATCGACACTCTGAAGAAGGGTATGATCCTGAACCACGACGTGATCGGGCTGATAGACATTTGTCCTAAGTAAAATGGGCTCCTTGTCCAGCCTTACATAGGCTTCTACCGGCGCGCCTCTTCGTTCGACACCGAAGACGGGGAAGCTTTGAACCTGGTAGCCGGCCTGAAACAACGCCTTTGACAGCAATATCGACGCTATCACCGTCCCCTGTCCGCCTCGGCCGTGAAATCGTATCTCAATCATGTTGTCGCTTCCTTTTCATTGGTTATGATCTCGCCCAGATGACACCGATTGCCGTGGCCGGTTTTTCTCCGAGGGCCCGGAAACTGTGGTTGATATCCGAATCAAAGTAGATGGCATCTCCCGCCTCCAGAATTTCGATGCGGTCGTCACTCCTGAACTCAAGCGTTCCATCGAGCACAAAAATGAATTCTTCTCCTTCATGACTGACAAAAATCATTTCACTCGTATCCATCGGCCTGAATTCAACGAAGAGGGGTTCCATATGTTTATCGGGCTTTTTTGTCTCCAGGCTCTCATAGATATAGTCTACTTCACCTTGATGATGGTGAGGCCTTCGTTCCAGCCTGATGCGGTCGCCTTTCCTCGTAACTGATATTTTGTCAGCAACGGCTTCGTCTTCGAAGAAATAAGCCATACCGACACCGAAGGCTTTCGACAGCCTCAGGAGCGTCGCCACGGGCGGTATAACGTCTCCGGCCTCTATTTCTGAAAGGACCGATTTAGCCACTCCCGTCTTGGTCGCCAGGTCTTCCAAAGTATATCGTTTCTTTCGCCTGAGTTCCTGAACCTTACTGCCGATTTTGAGATCTTCGGCAACATGAGAGCCTAAACTTTTTTTACGTTTCATTTTTTCACCTCAACGACAAGGATTTATATCCTATGGACATTTTGTAGATATCACTATTCGTTTGTAACACGAAACATGAGCGGGAACGGAACATGGGAAAAACCGCATCGTCCGAAATAGAACGGTCTGTATCGAAGGGCAACGCCGATCAGGAGGCACGGGAGATTATTTATTTACGATTTCAAAAACGTCTTGAAACAAATCAAAGAACAACCTCCACCGTCGCCTTTTATATTAAATCCTTGTTTTAATATGTCAAGGGAATATATCTCATCTTTTTCCTGAAGATAAACCAGGATTTTGAACCCGTCGAATCGGGAATTTCCCGATAGCATCATTGTTCCCGTTACCATAGGATATCAATGACTAAAAGGAACTAAAAGTGATCAAACCAGAGACGCTGAAGGATGGGGTTGCATCAACTTAGAGAATTCATTACCATTTTCTCGAAAAAAAATTTGACATTACACTATGAAAAGAGTATTTTTTTCTTAATGCATAACGGGTATGGAACATATGCCTATTTCACAAACAATATGCAACGCACAGCTCTCGCCACCCCTATATATCCATTACCGCTCTTATGCTGATGTATTTGAAAGGCGTCTGCTGAAAGGTAAAGTATGTATTGGTTGCCCAATATTTAACAACCTACCTTAAGGAGGTGAGTATGACTACCTTTATCATTATTGTCGGTTTACTGGTTTACGTATTGCTCTACTTTACTTACGGGAAAAAGATCGAACGGGATGTTGTGGTTGCTTCGGACAGCAATGAAGCGCCCTCGAAACGTCTTTATGATGGCATCGACTACATCCCGGCACGGAAAGAGGTCCTGTTCGGGCATCACTTCGCGTCGATAGCCGGCGCGGCGCCGATTATCGGTCCCGCTCTCGCCATTGCATGGGGATGGGCTCCGGCACTGTTGTGGGTCTGGTTCGGCAACGTCTTTATCGGAGCCGTCCATGACTACCTGGCGGTCATGGCATCGATTCGATATGATGGCAAATCGATACAGTTTGTCGCCAGTGACCTCATGGGAAAAAGGACCGGTACGGCGTTCTACTGGATCGTTTTCTTCCTGCTTATTCTCGTCGTGGCGGCCTTCGGCGCCGTGCTCGGCGGCATGTTCGTTCGGACCCCGGCGATCGCGTCTGCCTACATCTGGGCCATCGTTGCCGCCCTTATTC
>JAFGWZ010000263.1 GCA_016936905.1 Deltaproteobacteria bacterium
AATGATACGATCGAGGCGGTCGCGAATATCGTTCGACGCCGTGTCAAGGTCGGTTCCCCAGCTAAAGGTGACACGGACGTTGCTGACGCCTTCTGCCGAGGTGGAATAGACGCTCTCTACGCCGGGTACGGCACTCATGGCCTCTTCGATGGGACGGGTCACCAGCTCTTCGATTTCCTCGGGGCTGGCGTTTTCATAATTGCTTCGAATGGTCAGGGTGGGGTAGGTGATATCGGGCATGAGGTCTATGGGGAGGCGGAAGAGGGACACACCGCCGAGAATCAAGACAATCAGGATTACCATGATGGTAAAAACAGGACGGTGAACGGCGGCTCGGGAAAGGTTCATCTCAGGCTGCCCTGCATGTGTAAAGGATTTCGTGTTGGATCATGGAATTGCCCATCCTGTTACGATGGTTCCCGGACTGTTTCCGGCAGTGAAAGGGGAGAACCATTCTCGAGGAGGTGCTGCCCCACGGTTACCACGAGGCCCGAAATCTGCGGTTCGACTATCTCGACCATGGTGCCGCTCACGATACCCGGGGTTACCCTGACATATTTTGCCCGCATGGCTTCCGTGTCTGCTATGAAGATACCCCAGTTGCCGTTGTTTTTGACCAGTGAATCGACGGGTATGACCGTAGCGTTGTCGTGGCGGTCAAACTCGATTTCAACACGGACGAACATGCCCGGCTTGAGCAGACGTTCAGGGTTGGGGATGTCAATTTCAACGCGGGCCTGTCGGGCCGCTTCTTTTAAAAGGGGGGCTATTCTGGCGATCGAGCCTTCGAAAACACGGCCCGGAAAGGCATCGGTGGTGACAATCGCCCGCTGGCCCACTTTCACCCGGGGGTAATCCGTCTCGATGACGTGAATCACGGCCCTAAGACAGCTGATATCGATGATCGATACGATGGGCGAGTTTGCCGTCAGCATACCCCCTTCGTCGACGAAGCGCTCACCCACGACGCGCGATTCGATTCCGTTTTCCCATGACGCCTTGATACGAGTGTAGGCAAGCCGGACCTCATTTGTCTTCAGCTCTGCCTCCTTCTGTGCAACCTGTGCCACAGCCACCTTTTGCCTGGCAAGGGCTGTTTTGTATTGAGACTCGGCAGCGTCGAGCTCTGCCACGGAGACGATTTTCTTTTCACGCAGGGATTCGGCACGCTCAAATTCACGGCGTGCCAGATCGAGGGTGCTTCGATTTTCCTCGATATTCGCACGGGCCACATCGAGTTCCGCCCTGGCCTGATCCACCGCTTGGGCGAATTCGTCATCATTGAGAACGGCGATCAGCTGGCCCTGTTTGACCTCGTCGCCGATATTGACAAGAAGCTTCTCCAGTCGACCCGAGATCCTCGGCGCCACGGTAAACTGTGACTCGGGCAGAAGAGTGCCTGTAAAGACCTCCACTTCTCGAATAACCGTGGTGACAATAGGTTGTACTTCAACGGCGATGGATGGGTTCATCGCCTGTGGAGTCTGTTTATTGAAAAGTCCGGACCTATGATATATCTGCCAGCCGGCCAGAACGAGTCCGATCAGCATCAAGGACCAGATCAGTTGTTTCTTCATCGTCGATGTCTCTCGAATGTTTAATGTGGTATATCGAAATGCATATTCATTCCTGATCGGTTAATGTAAGGCATTTTTCAGTTAACAGCAACCGTTTTCATGTAATTATGGTAGCGTGGGGCACCACGGTCAAGAGCCTTATTGACTGTGACGAAAGGGCTTGCGGTTTTGTCTACAAGGGGTAAGGGACAAAGGCACAGAGGGACAGAGGCACAAAGGGATTATGTAGCCCGCAAAATAATGGGGTCATTGCGAGGCCCGATGGAATCGGGACGCGGCAATCTCATTAAGCAAGAATTAGGCACAGAGGGATTATGTAGCCCGCCGATTTATCGGCAAAAGGAAGTTTGTTTTACGAAGCCCGCCCCGAGAATATCGGAGCATGAAGAAAAACGCCCGACAAATCGGGCAGCTACAAAATAACGGGGTCATTGCGAGGAGTGAAACGACGCGGCAATCTCTACAATGATTAAGGCACAAAGTGACAAAGGCACTAAGGCACCAAGGATAAAAACAGGATTGCTTCCCGATAAATCGGGATTTCATCGGGACTCGCAATGACACGGGAAATACGCCGATAAATCGGGAAGCTACATCAGAAAAAACAACGTCAGGCTCTGTGGGGTATGATGCAGAGAAATTCGAGCGGTTCGCTGCCTATGTTGGAATACTGGTGCGGTTCGCCGGGCGCAAGGAAAACGGCGGTGCCCGGACCGATGGGCCTTCTTTCATCGCCCGATTTAATCTGGCCGATACCCTTTTTTACATATATTACCTCTTCCCAGGGGTGTGTATGGTCCGGCCCGTTTCCGCCCGGTGCAATCTCGATCAGGAGCATGGTAAAGTTCGGTGCGCCGTCTTCCTGACCTATAATGACGCGAAAACTGATATCTTTTGCGCCGGGCAGGTCAAGCATTACCTGATCGGGCACTTTATAATATTTACGTTTCATCTGTTGCCTTCCTTCCTGCCTGCGGCAGAGACCGGGGCATTCAGAAACGGTAGGGCTTGATATCCAGGATAGGGGTCCCGTCGATCATGTCAAGCCCCTTCACTGAAATGGCATTCTCGCTGATGCCGGTCACTTCGACGACGGACATGCCGATGTGATTCGGTCGGATCGGTGAGGAGATGCTGAAGACGCCGGTCTTTTTTCTCGACAGATCGCCGCGGGGATGCTGTGTGAGACTGGCCGGTGAAAAGGGAGTGCTTTTGTGAAAGTAGAAGAGGACGACGATCTGCTCGTTCGTCTTGATGTCCTGTATTCCTTCGAGATATTCATCATCAATGACAAGCGTTCCCTCCACGCCCGAAGAGGACCAGAATTTTGGTATTTCCGCCGCCTTCGTGTGGATGGTGCCTATCGGTGTCATCTCGATCTTCATGGCTTTACATAACCTGTCAGGGTTTTTAAAAAAATGCGGCCGGACTTCTGGCGCGCCCGGCCGCAGGTGTTTTTCTTCAGACTTTGATGTTTCCTGCTTTCATCGTCTTTGTCGGCCTGAAGGATTCCACGTTGAATTTGTCGGCCAGTTCATTGCACTTTTGTATAAGCGTTTCGTAGCCGATACCGGTCGCAAGCTGGAAGGGGCCGAAGGGAGACCCGCCACCGTTTGCCATGGCAAGGTCGATTTCCTTCGGGTCGTCGACGACACCCTCTTCGAGGAGCTTTGTCGCTTCATTGACCTGCAGTGCAATAAGGTGGTTGATATCGAATTCCTTTGTGGCTTTTGCCTGATCGATCTCGGGTCGTCCCGCCGACCAGTCGAAAAAGCCCCCGCCCGTCTTTTTGCCGAGCGTGCCCGCATCGAGCATCTTCTTCCATTTCTCCGATGGAGCGTATTCGCCGGAGAGGACCTGGGAAAAATAGTCGAGACTGTGATAGGCGACATCGAGACCAACGTAATCCGCCAGTTCGAAGGGGGTCATCGGCATTATCCCCTTGAAGGCGGCGTCGAATTCTTCCGGCGACGGGCTTCCCGCATCAAGAATCTTCGAAAGAAGCATCGTCACCGGGGCGTTGACACGGTTGTAGACGAAACCGGGTGAATCTATTTTGACAAGGATGGGGACCTTGTTCATCTTCTGGGCGATCCTGTAGGCGATGTCAGCCGTTTCAAAGGATGTCTTTTCGCCCTTGATAATCTCGACGAGTTTCATCAGGACGGCCGGGTTAAAAAAGTGCATGCCCACAACCTTGTCGGGCTTTTCCGTAGCCTCCGCGAGGACGGTAATACTGATATTCGAAGTATTTGAGGCAAGGATCGTGTGCGGATGTGTATACTTGCTGAGCTCGGAGAAGGTGTCTTTCTTTAAGGGGACGATTTCAGGCACGGCCTCTATCACGAAATCGGCGTCACTGACGGCGGCATCGAAATCGACAAGTCCCTCAAGCCTCGCCAGGGCATCGATCCGCGCGTCCTCCGTTATCTTTCCCTTTTCGACGAACTTTGCGAGGCTCTTTTTAATTCCTTCAACGCCGCGGTCGACAAAGCGCTGTTCTATGTCCCGCATTGATACCTCGAAACCCGCAAGAAGTGCAACTGCCGCAATACCGTGCCCCATATCACCAGCGCCGATAACGGCTATCTTTTTTATATCGTCTAAACTCATCTGATTTCCTCCTTCAGAGTGTGATTATTCTCCGGTGAACGCCGGTTCACGCTTCTCGAAGAAGGCGGTGAATCCCTCCATCGCATCCTTCGATTTTGCGACCGTTCTGCTTCCCTCCATCTCCACCTTTGTTCCCTCGTCGAGGCCATGCTCAAGTCCCGCGTCGATGGCCTTCAGAACGGCACTGACCGCGAGAGGAGGACGTTTTGCCAGAATTGCGGCAAAGTCGAAAACCTCTTTCATGAATTCATCGGGTGTGATGACGCGGTCAACAAGGCCGATCACAAGTGCCTCGGCGGCCGTTAATCGCTTGCTGAAGAGTATAAGTTCAAGGGCCTTTGCCTTTCCGACAACGCGGGGCATTCGCTGCGTGCCTCCCCAACCCGGGATAATGCCAAGATTGAGTTCCGTGAGTCCGATCTTTGCGCCCTCTACCATGAGCCTGAAGGTACAGGCCAGTGAGAGTTCACAGCCGCCTCCGAAGGCATAGCCGTTTATGGCGGCAATAACGGGCTTGGAAAGACGATCGACCTTTGTCCACACCTCCTGGCCTTTTGGACCAACCTTGTCGGCATTTGCGGCATCGGATACGTCAAAACCGGCAGAAAATCCCTTTTCGCCTGCACCGGTAATGATCACGACCCGTATCCCTTTGTCGTTTTTCAATTCATCGATGGCTCGGTCCATCTCTTCCAGCGTGGCAAGGTTGACTGAATTTGCCGGTGGGCGGTTCAGGGTCAGGACACCGATATAGCCTTTTTTTTCGAGTATAATGTTTTCATATGCCATAAACGCTTACCTCCCTAATATATTTATAAAACAAAAAACCCCGTCTCTATCTTCTAAGAGCCGGGGCCTGCAATCTCAACTGATATTATATATGGTTCGCTGGCGTTCATTTCGACCCTGAGGCCCATATCTCGCTCCATATTGCCAGAAGCATTTCGTAGGTGAGATCCTCGGCTCGCCCGACTCCTACATGAAAGGGTTCTTCAAGAAAAGGAAACCCCGGATCCACACTGCAGAAGAACAGGGTAAAGCTGTCGTAATCATCATAATCGCTCTTCGGATATTTGTCTTCACATACCACGGGACAGCCCGAATCGACGGAGAACACCTGGTAGTGAACGCCGTCATCCAGACAGCCGTATATTGTGTCGCCTAACTTTTCAATACAGAGTATCCGCATAGAGAAATCCTTCGCTGTTATATAATCAAAAATGTTGCTGATCTTTAACCGGTGTACTTCAGATAAAAGGTCAGTTCCTTGCCAAACTTCTGCAGTTCAGTGAATTCTGCACCGATGAAGTTATCCTTGATGTAACGAACGAACGCTCTTTTTCTGATAAAGGTTCTGTCATCATCATCGAGGGTGAATTGAACATCTATCTCTTCATTCAATGCAACGGTGAAAACATCGTCTATCGTGAATCCAACGCCGCTTCTTGAGAGATTTCCAACGGTGATCTTGCTAAACTTCTCGTCGAGGTTGTAGATGATACCCTGAAGCGAGACACTTTTGCGGTAGTAGCGTCTGAAATCGATGAATACGGTGAAACGAGCGTTGCACTTTTCGCATGTGATATCGATATTTCTGTCTCCCTTTTCAAATTTATACTGCTCTGCATTTTCAACTTTTACATTGCCGCACTCGGGACAGATTATCGTGACCCTGTTTTTTTCATTCACATAGACTTTCTTGATTTCGCTCATCTGCCGTTCCCTCGCGTGAATTGAATTGAATAGTGAGCGCATTCCCCGCTGCTTGCGGCGGGGTTAGCGAGCGAATATAAAATAACCAGTTTCCTTAATCCCGACAATCGGGATAAGTGCGTTAACGAATTTATTTTCTGCCAGAAAACACAGAAAATAAATCCTAACTTACTAAACAGTCGGAGATTCAATGTTTGCTGCTCTGTTGCCATTCGCATTGCCATATAAAGCACGATACAAATTATCAGAAACTTAGAGAGTAATCAACCATTCACAGGAAATTCTTTCATCACTGCCGTCAATCATTTCGTCGGGCGGTGTAAAGATCCGCTCGACCCGGGCATCGGGATCTATCTCTCTGAAGAAGCCTTCGCGAATCCGACACCCCTGTTCGCTGCAGTCGTAATACCCCATCCCCCATTTTTTTGCAGCCCTCTGGGTTGAACAGTCAAAGGTTTTCATTGTAAAACTCCTCTCTGAAATCCTTTCACCTTCTATTTCTTCGAATACTGCCCAGTGGGAATGATTGAGGAAATGTATGAGTTTTTCTATTCCCTCTTCAGATGTGTCGAGGACCCTGGAGAGTCTCTTCGCCTCATAACCCCCGAATTCTTTCGCAAGCCCCATGAGGTCCTCGTTGTTCGCGTCCGGATGGTTCTTTTTTATCCAGTCGTCCATGAGAAACCACGCGTAGTTGAAGCTGTAGAGAAGCTCCCGCATTACCTCGTAGACGGTATCCTTGCTCAATTCCCTAATATCTAACAACGATCGTTCCTCACGATGGGATCTGCCGGTATGCTATCAGGAATGCGCAGATTCTCCAAACAAAATCCTAAGTACCGGCAATAATATTTAGATTATTCCTCTCTGTTCATTCAGGTATTTCTTTAAGGGGGAGCTTTTCATTGAGTTCATCCAGCTCCCAGTATCTTTGCGTGATGAGGTATATGCCATGATCGAATATACGTATGGTGTTGTTGATGGTCAGCAGGATCTGATCGTGGGTGAGTCCTGTGAGGAAGGGTTTCTGGAAATCGGCATAAAGCCAGAGGTGCCTCCTCATCATAATGAGGGCATAGATGCTTTCATGGAGGGGGATGCCTGTTTTATGCTTATCATCGGCGTATTCCATAAAGAACCGTCGTACTTGAGAGTAGGGCCGTTCGCTGTAGTAGATCCATCTGAGATTTTTGTAAAAATTTGCAGCATCCTGAATACACACTTCTTTTGTTAAAGGGTGAAACGAGGGTGTTCTCGGGTTTGATCGCACGGCCTTGCACCACTCTTTTGCAATCGCATCTGAATGATGCCTGGTGATATCGATGAGCTTGTCCGCAAATGCCTTCATCGTTGCAACTTCCTTCCTGTCTCCCGAACTTCCGAACGATATACCGCAGCTTTCGTTCCGAAAGGAAAACGTTTTACAGATCTTGGTCTCAATTATTGCCTAATTTGTGAATTATGCAACAAAAAAAAGGCAGGACCCTGCGGTCCCGCCCCATAGTATGAACAATAGTAAGGATTCTTGCTCTCTTCTTTGAGCCCTTTTTAGGTAGGCGTAATTACAATATTCACCCGTCTGTTCACAGCGTTGTTCGACGATATGGGCTGTGATTCACCGTATCCGATGGATTCTATCCTGATGGGATCGACCCCCCTCTGAATAAGGGCATTCTTGACCGTCATGGCGCGTTTCTCAGAAAGGGCCTGGTTATAAGCCTCCGTACCCGTGGAATCGGTGTGACCCTCAACTCTGATAGATGTCTGAGGATAGGAGTTCAGTACCTTGGCAACCCTGTCAAGCTCTGCGTAGGCGCCCGGTTTCAGTATGGACGAATCGAAATCGAACATAACATCGCCCTTGAAGGTGGCCGTCAGGATGTTTTGCTCTCTCTGGATGGATGCGGCCTCACTTTGAGCCAGCGCTGAACGAAGTTCGGCCTCCTGCCTGTCCATATAGGCTCCGATCTGACTTCCGGCGACTCCGCCGGCAGCCGCACCGATTGCCGCCCCGAGTAGCGTTGCTTCCGTATCCCTGCCGATTGCCTGGCCGAGGAGTGCGCCGCTTGCGGCACCGATTAAAGCCCCCGTTTTTGTTCCTCTTTCCTGCTGTGTTGCCCCCGCACATGATATGAGAAATGCCGCCAGGACCAGTATTGCAACCATTGAAATCACTCTTTTCATCACTTAGCCTCCTTGTTTATGCTTGCCCCGCATTCTGCCACAATTGTGATGGAAATACAAAATAATTTAAAAAGGACTATCCACCCTGCCTTTTTATCAGCGTCAAGTGAGAAAAACAGCTTCGTTCCAGACTTCAGCCCTACGTATAAACGTATTATCGGCGAGCAATCCAGACCCTTTCTTTGGTCCAGTAGCCGGGTCTGTCAACGATCTTTATCCAGCCGCCGCGGACCCATCTTCCGTTGTGGGCGTAATGGGCAGGGTTCCACACACTCTTTTCCGTTGGAGGAACCCAGACACTTCTCATTTCCCAGTGTCCGCTGCTCCGCGGAGGAGGAGGGGGTGAATATGTGTACGCCGGCTCCGGGTATGAATAGGCATGTGTATTCATGTTATTTAAAAGGGCGCTTCCCAGTATGGCCGCCCCGATTCCTATGGCGACTCCTTCCCACCGATAATGTTGAGGACTTCTCGCCCATGCCGGTGAAGAGAGCAAGGAGAACAAAAACACTGCTGCCAGGATTAAAACAAGAAGTTTTTTTGCTTTCATAATACCACTCCTTTCGTATCCTTGTAGCGTATGACGAAAGGTGCACTGATTTTGTCTACAAAAAATTTTATTAAACAGTTGTGAGGTTGGGAAGAGCAAGGTAATCAAACCGTTTCATGTGCCTCGTTGCCATCGGTTGTACATGAAATGTGCCGATACAATCAGCCCGTGAGACAGGGTTTTCTGGCGGCCGTTGTTTCATCCAGCCTCGTCACCCTGCAGTTGTGCGGGGCCTTAAGAAGGAGTTCCCGGTTTTCCGCTGCCTCTTTCGCGATGGCCTTCAGCGCCTCAACGAAACGGTCGATATCCTCCTTCGATTCCGTCTCCGTCGGTTCGATCATAATGGCACCGTGAACGACGAGGGGGAAATAGATGGTGGGTGGATGGAAACCGTAATCCATGAGACGTTTTGCGATATCAAGTGTCGTGACTTTGTGGGGTTCCTGGAGCCGGTCGGAAAAAACGCACTCGTGCATGCATGGCCTGTCGTAGGGGAGGTCGTACGTTCCTTTCAGTGTTTCCTTGATATAATTGGCATTGAGAACTGCAAGCTGGCTCGCCCGTTTCAGGGATGGTCCCATGGTACGTATATAAGAGTAGGCCTTTACCATGACACCGAAGTTTCCGTAAAAGGTGTGCACTTTTCCGATAGATTCGGGGAACTCGTCTGAGAGAAAAAACTTACCCTTCTTTTCGATGACACGGGGTGCGGGTAAAAAAGGCTCGATATGACTCTTTACGCATACGGGACCGGACCCGGGTCCGCCGCCGCCGTGGGGCGTTGAAAATGTCTTGTGAAGGTTCAGATGCATGATATCGAAGCCGATCTTTCCCATGTCAACGATGCCCATGACGGCATTCATATTTGCGCCGTCGCCGTAAACGATGCCGCCCTTGGCGTGGACGATTTCCGCAATCTCTCTGATATTTTCCTCGAAGAGACCGAGGGTATTGGGATTGGTTATCATAATGCCGGCTGTCTCTTCGTCCATTACTTCTCTGATCGCTTCCGGCGAGAGAACACCCTTTTCATTCGATTTCACCGGTACGGGCCGGAAACCGCAGAGCGCGGCGCTCGCTGGATTCGTACCATGGGCCGTATCGGGCACGATGATCTTGGAACGCAGAGAGCCCATCTTTTTATGATAGGCATAAATCAGGAGCATCCCCGTCAGCTCTCCATGGGCACCGGCTGCCGGCTGGAGTGTGACCGCATCCATGCCGGTTATCTCGGCGAGATATTTCTCGAGTTCAAACATCAGTTCCAGAATTCCCTGGGAAAGAACAGGCGGCAGGAGGGGATGGGCAGAGGCAAACCCGGGGAGGGCGGCATGTCTTTCGTTTACCTTTGGGTTGTACTTCATGGTGCATGAACCGAGAGGGTACATCCCCGTATCGACGCCGAAATTCCACTGAGAAAGCCTCGTATAGTGTCGAATCACTTCGACTTCCGAAAGGTCCGGAAAATCGGGGCCCTCTCCGAGGATATCGCCATCCAGCGGAAAAGAGTCGACGTCCCGTTCCGGCATGGAAAATCCGCATCGTCCCTTTTTCCCTCTTTCCCAGAGAAGGGGCTCGTTCAATATCAGTCCTGTTGCGCCGAGAGATTTATTCATGACTTCACCTCCCTGACCAGCGTATCAAGGTCCTCTTTCGACGCCGTTTCCGTTACGCATAAGAGGTAGTGATTGTAGAGCTCTGGATACCAGGGGGCCAGCGGTAGACCTGCCACTATTTTCTGCTTCAGAAGCTGCTTATAGGTCGATTCAAAGCCGTCGGGAAATTCGACGACAAATTCGTTGAACGTGGCGCTTTTAAACGGTATGGAAAAACCCGCCCGTTTGAGCTGGCCCTTCAGATATTCCGATTTGTCGTAGTTGAGCCTGGCGAGTTCCTTGATTCCCGTGCCTCCCAGCGACGCCATATACATGGCCGATGCAAGGGCGCAGAGGCTGTTGTTTGTGCATATATTGGAGGTTGCCTTCTCGCGCCGTATGTGCTGTTCTCTCGTGGCAAGGGTAAGGACAAATCCCAGCCGCCCCTCTTCATCGAGAGTTTTCCCCACGAGACGGCCCGGCATGCTTCGAACATGCTTCATCGAGGCGGCAAACATTCCCAGTCCCGGGCCTCCGAAAGACCGGGGGATTCCCAAGCTCTGGCCCTCGCCGCAGGCAATGTCGGCTCCCTCGCTGCCCGGATTTTTGATGAGGGCATAGGCGAGGGGTTCCGTAAATGCGGTGATCAAAAGGGAGTTGTTGTCATGTGCCAGATCTGCCGCTTCCCTGAGCTTTTCAATGGAGCCCAAAAAATTTGGCGACTGAATCGCCAGGGCCGCACAATCTTCCATTCCTTTCAGGGAGGCGTAATCGGTTCTCCCGTCTTTGTCATAGGGGATCTCGTCGATGGAGACCCCTGTCGGTCCGAGATAGGTTCTGACGACCTGCTGATAGAAGGGATGAATAAGGCTTGAAAGGGCAACCCGTTTTTTCTTCGTAATCCGGAGTGCCATAAGGAGGGCCTCCGCCAGTGCGGTGGCTCCATCGTAAAGCGACGCGTTCGCCACTTCCATGCCGAGGAGGCGGGCGGCGAGTGTCTGGTATTCATAGATGGCCTGAAGTGTTCCCTGGCTCATCTCCGGCTGGTAGGGTGTATAAGAGGTAACAAATTCGGAACGACCGAGGAGGTAGGAAACCGATTCGGGAATATAGTGCTCATAACTGCCGGCACCGGCAAACACCCTGTATTCGGGGAAGGTGGCCACCGACGATGCAAGAATATTCATACGGTTGTTCAATTGCCATTCCGATAATGCCTCGGGAAGGTTAAGGTCCGTCGTTCTTCGACAGTCAACGGGGATCGTGGAGAAAAGGCTGTCGATATCTGTAAGGCCTACGGCCCGAAGCATGGAGGCAACGTCTTCGTCAGTATGGGGCAGAAAACGCATCCGTCATTCCCCCTTCAAAAGGTCGAGATATGCATTTTTCGTCATAAGATCATCCCATTCAGCCTGATCAGAAGGTTTTACCAGGATCATCCATCCGCCCTCATAGGGCTCCTGGTTAACAAGTTCGGGAGCGTCTTCGAGGTCCTCGTTGACGGCGACGATTTCTCCTCCCAGGGGCATGTAGAGTTCGGAGACCGCTTTCACCGATTCCACCGTTCCGAATTCTTCACCCTTTTCAAAGGTATCACCAACCTGGGGAAGCTCAACGAAGACGATATCACCAAGCTGATCCTGCGCATAATCGTTGATTCCGATCCGTACATCCTCTCCCTCAAGTCGTGCCCATTCATGGTCTTCGGCATAACGGGCGTCTCCCGGTATGACTAATTCGCCTATCTCTTTCATATGTCTTCCTCCCTTTTCCACACCATATCTTTCAGGGGGCGGCGTGCGGTTCTGTCGGGCCGTATGTCGTCCACGATCATAACCTTGATGCTGCGCCTGCTGTCCCTGATCTCCACACTATCGCCGGAAAACAGTTTAGATTTTACCTTTATGAAGCCACAGGAGAGACCGCGGGGCTTGAAGTCCTGCGGTTTGTCCGGGCTTGCAATACTGAAGATTCTATCGCCCACACGACCGATGGCCATATCTGTCGCACATGTCAGCACCACTCCGATTTCGTTTCCGAGGGAGTCGAAGACACGGGCTGAGTCATGGGTTGACACCTTGCGGAGGTCATAACCGGCAAAGGGGTAGGTGTAGTGAACATCCTTTGCGGTCCTCAGTGCTTCGTCGCCCAGGAATTTCTTTACAAAATCCGTTCTCGCCTCATTGTAGGGAAGGGCGAAAAGCCAGGGGTTATTGAGAAAGGGCCAGTGGCCGATGTCCTGGTGGGAGAGGGGGAGGACGGCGCCCGCTCTCAATGAATCCCGCGCCGCGAGACCGCAGGGCGTAATGCCGAAATCGCTGCCGGCATCAAGAATCATCTCCCATGTGTCGGCAAGGCGGGAAGCATCCATGAATAGTTCAAAGCCGAACTCGCCCGTGTAACCCGTACGCGAAAGGAGAAGGGGTGCATCGTTGGTGAGACGGACGGCTTCGGAAAGGGGAGATGAGGCATCAAAGTGTCCCTTGAAGCTGAAGTAGGGCATTTTCTGGAAGACCTCACCGCTTTTTTTGATGACGCCTTGCAGTATTCGTGCAGCGAGCGGTCCCTGAACATCGATCTTGCCCAGACGGTCTGTCAGATCGGTAACCTCCGCTTCCAGGCTGCCTGTGTGAGTCTTCAGATGGACGGCAATTTCACCTCCCATGCCGGCGTTGACGATGATCATGTATGAGGTGGTTCCCATGCGGTAGACGATGGCATCGTCGATGGTTGTACCGTCACGGTTCAGAAATATGCCGTAGACGCACCGCCCGTCTTCGATGGGGGTTTTGTTTTTACCGATGCATGAGCTGAGATCTTTCGTGAAGCAGCGCTGGAGGAGATCAAAGGACCCCGGTCCTTCGACGGTGAGAGCGGCCATGTGACTCGTGTCAAATATGCCCGCACCGGTCAGAACCGCGATATGTTCCTGCTTGGCGCCGGTGGGATACCAGAGGGGCATGTCGTAACCGCCGAAGACAGCCATGTTGGCACCTGCCTTACCATGCCACCCGTGAAGCGGTGTCGTTTTTGCGCTGTCCTGCATAGAGCGTTCCTGCCTTGTGTAAAGTTATAGAACAAAGGGAGTGAAGCTCCCCGCCCACAGGGCAGGGCCTCCCGGTAAGGAATATGTTTGTTTTATGTTGCGCCCCTTACCCCGCCTACGAGGCGGGTCTTGCAGGTGCGCTCCCGGTCAAAATATGTTCAGAGTTATGATTCTGTCAACAGGTTTTTTAAAAAAAATTTCATGGTGTAATAATAGTGATTACTGTCGAGTAGTTAACTGATTTAACTCGGTAATATTTTTTAACGCCGGGCTGGGCAGTTAATTGGGTGAGAAAAAAAAGATTTTAAAGCAAAAAATGGGGTGGTTTTCGTTCATATCATTTTTCCAGAACGGAGTACGTCAGGCTTTTTTGATAACCGTGTCCTTCAGCCAGTTTTTATCGTCCCTTTCAGGATAGTCGATATTGTAATGAAGGCCGCGACTTTCCTTTCGGAGACATGCGCATTCCGTAATAAGTTTCGCTACCGTGGCGATATTCCGGAGTTCGAGAAGATCCGATGTGATGGTGAAGTCCCAGTAGTAATCGTTTATCTCGGACTGGATCACATCAATTCTCCTCCGGGCACGTTCGAGTCTCTTGTCGGATCTCACGATACCCACATAGTTCGACATGCACATCCGTATCTCATCCCAGTTATGGGAGACGACGATTGATTCGTCACTTTCCGTGGCACCTCCGGGGTTCCAGGAAGGTATTTCGATGCCTGCATCCTTTCTTTCACCGAATGTCTTTGATATCCTTGTGAAGGCATTGCGGGCGTACACGAGCGCCTCCAGAAGGGAATTGCTGGCAAGTCGATTGGCGCCGTGAAGTCCCGAACATGCCACTTCTCCGCAGGCGTAAAGCCCGTTTATATTCGTTTCACCATGCTCGTTGATCGCCACACCGCCGCACTGATAGTGCGCGGCCGGTGCAACGGGTATGGGATCCTCGGCCATGTCGATCCCGAACTTGAGGCATTCCTCATAGATGTAGGGGAATCTTTTTTTGAGAAAACCTTTGTCTTTGTGGGTTATATCGAGAAAAACACATTCATTTCCCGACTTTTTGAGTTCCCTGTCTATTGCCTGGGCAACCACATCGCGTGGTGCGAGGTCCTTCATGGGATGGTACTTTTCCATAAAGGCGGTTCCGTTTTTCAGCTTGAGGATAGCCCCCTCACCCCGTACCGCCTCGCTTATAAGAAAGGATTTTGCCTCGGGGTGG
>JAFGWZ010000264.1 GCA_016936905.1 Deltaproteobacteria bacterium
CAGCGCGGGACCGGCGATGTCCAGATGTACCCACGGGAAATCGCCGACGAACTTTGAGAGGAAGATGCCGGCGGTAAGGGCACCTGCCGGACGGCCTCCGGTGTTTTTGTAATCAGCCACATCACTCCTGATCAGATCGTCATATTCTTCCGGGAGGGGCAATTCCCAGACTTTCTCTCCCGTCGCTTCCGCGGCCCTGCGAATCCTGCTTTTCAAATCTTCGTCATTCCCCATCATACCGATGATCAGATCACCAAGCGCGATAACGCAGGCGCCGGTGAGTGTTGCAAGGTCGATCATCGCCTTCGGTTTATACCGTTCAGCATAGGTAAACGCGTCAATCAAGATCAACCGGCCTTCCGCATCGGTGTTGATCACTTCAACAGTCTTGCCGGACATCGATTTCAGCACATCACCGGGCTTGGAGGCGCTGCCGCCGGGAAGATTCTCAGTCGCCGGAATGACGCCGACCACGTTTATCGGAAGCCCCAGGTCGGCAACGGCGGCAATGGCGCCGATAACGGCGGCTCCTCCTGCCATGTCGCCCTTCATGTCTTCCATTCCTGCGGAGGGTTTAATGGAGATTCCGCCGCTGTCAAAGGTTATTCCTTTCCCAACGAGGACAATGGGACGTTCCGATGCAGCCGCGCCTCGATATTCCATGGTAATCAGCTTCGGCGGTTCATGACTTCCTCTCGAGACGCCGAGAAGGGCATTCATGCCCAGCTTTTTCATTGTCCCTTCATTGAGTATGGCGACCTTGATGTTTCTCTTCCGGGCCGCATCCTTTGCCCGTCGAGCCAGTATGGTCGGTGTCATCTCGTTGGATGGCGTCGCGACGAGGTCTCGCGCTAAGCAGGCAGCCAGAGCAATCTTCTCCCCCGCTTGGGCCGCCGTCCGAATTTTCTTCACCGCAGGCGCCGCCTTATCCATAATGACGAACTCGTCAACCGTTTTCATCTCATCACGATCGATCGTCTTAAAAGGGATGAATTGATACAGGCCGAGGAGCACTCCTTCGACTGCGGACCGGGCAATTATTTCAAGAGAAAGATCGTCATACCCCCCGTCGAGGGACGCGGCGAATGTTTTCATGTTCAATTCCCGCATCTTTTGAGCGGCCGTCGAAAATCCCCCCCGAAGCTTGTCCCCGTCAAAACCGGTTTTTTTGCCCAGGCCGACAAGGATGACGACACCGGGCGCGATCAATCCCCCCGTCGTCACTGTTGCCGTTTCGTAGAGCTTCCCTTTGAACACGCCGTCGGAAAGCGCCGTCCCGATCAGTCCGTTACAGGCGGCGTCCACATCCCCGGCGGCGCCCTTGAGTTTCCCTTTGTCCTCGAATAACAGCATGACAATCGCGTCGGTCGTGCTGTCACACAGTTCGCCTTTTTTTACGGTAATCTTCATGGCGCCTCCGGTCATTTATACGTTCCCTTCACCCCATTGGGCGTCAAGGCAGATTCACTTTCACTCGCATGGATTGTAACCATAATTGCATGACAGCGAAAAGTCAATAAATACTCTGTTCTATTGATTATATTCTGAACTGCCTGGAGACAATGACAATTTTAATCGCCTCTTTACAATCTTCATGTTTTACAGTAAGAGACACGGATACGATTCCATTTTCCCGGAGACTCTCCATGCCTGCAATAATCTTGAAAGAATGTCCCAAGGCATACATCCTCGAGACACACAGATCCCGGACACCCGACGACACATTGAAATTTGTAGAAACGATGAAAGAGACGATCGGCATGAAGAACTTCAGTGAAGTTACCGATCTCGACAGAATCGGCATTCCCGTTTTTACCTGCCACAGAATACGTCCCGATGATTCACTGACGGATCACACCGGGAAGGGGCTTTCGAAAATACAGGCCCAGGTTTCTTTATCCATGGAATCGGCGGAACGATATGCATCCGAGTTCAAACCTGCATACGCAAAGGATCTCATTCTGGGCAGTTACAGCACCCTGTCTCAACGATACTCCGTGCTGAATCCCGAAGAGCTTATTCTCCCTCAATTCAGCCGTTACACCCATGACCGGGAACTCCACTGGACATGGGGGTTCGATCTTGCAAATGATAGTGACGTTCTCGTACCGTCATGTGCCGTTTTTCATCCTTTTCATATCGACGATCCGCCACTGATTAATACGCATACCAACGGCATCGCCGCGGGGAATACGATCGAAGAGGCGGTATCCCATGCCCTGGCCGAGGTAATCGAACGGGATGCCTGGAGCATCACAAAATTTACTGAAGATGCAGGCGATGCCTTGATTGTCGATGATCACCCCGATAACCGATTCATTGTTGATGTCATTGAAAAGTTCAGCAAGGCAGAGATTGAAATTGTAGCAAAGGATATTACCACCGACATCGGAGTCCCCGTTATTGCAGCTTTTTCAAACGATCTTGTTTGCAAGAAACTCATACCGATCGACGGGTTCGGCGCCCATCTTGATCCGAGAGTCGCCCTTATAAGGGCATTGCTGGAAATAGCAACGACCCGGGGACTCTTTATTCAGAAATTCGGCATTGAAGATTGGAAGCTTTCGTATTTCGATGATTCCAATGTAACAACCGGCGACGATGACTATCGCTTCTGTGCTTACGGACAAAAATACCTGCATGATCTTAATGCCGATTACAGTGACGACATCCTTCTGGATGTGAAAACAATGATCGGCAAACTGAATGCCCGAGGATTCCGCAAAGTTATTGCAGTGGATCTCACAAGGAGGGAGATCGGCATACCGACGGCTCGAATGATTGTTCCCGGCATGGAAGTATACTGTTTCGATCAGTCACGACGGGGCGGCAGGCTCTACGATGCCCTCGAAGAAAGGGGCTGAAGCGTGCTTTCAGAAGAAGACACGAGACAACGGGCGGCCTTTTACTATTGCGCCGGTTACCAGCTCAAGATGCTTATCAGAAACGATCTGCTGCATCCCGAAGAGTACCTGAAGCTCCTGGAACGGTCGTCTCTCAAGCTTGCCGAAGATGAGATCATCAGGACAACAATTGAGGAGGGAATCCTGTCGGGCAGCGATGATGGTGGGCTCTACTCCCTGATCACCCTGTTTGAAGCCTTCCTTTACGCCCTGTGCGAAGTACTTGAAACCGATGTCGATTCCATAGCGGCGATGATTCCCGCCCACTTCCTTGACAGCCTCGCCGATGAAATGAAAACCGGCTGCTGACCTGCCCGCCCCCGTGTATAGGCATCAAACCTCGGCTCGCGAAAGGGTCGAGTCAATCGTAGCAATGAAAGCCGTGAACGGCATTTCCGCTCACGGCTTTCATATATGGAGTCACTATTTTCTCAAACGGGCCCTTGCCGATTGAATGGTCACTTAACCTTCCGGGCAAGGAAATATCCGTCGGGATCGCATTCCGTCCTGAGAAGCCTCAGATCCTCGTCCGTCGGCTCCGCCATTTCTTTCAGGTCGGGAGAAATGATCAGCTCAAAACTTACTTTTTCCTGAATCTGCTCAGCCGTTCTGCCCGGGGCCACCTCCAGGAGCACCATGCGCTTTGACTCTTCATCAAATCCAAAGAGGGCTTCGTTCGTAATGACACGGTACGGCCCTGATCCCATGACACCCGCTTTCTCCCGGTAGTCAGGAGATCCGTCGCCAAATCCGATACTGGTCAGGAATTCCAGCTTATTTACAAACCGCCTCTTTTCAAGGGCCATGATGATGATGGATTTCTCACAGTTAGCCGCCATTGCACCGGCGCCGCCGCTTCCCGGAAACCGTGTCAGCGCTTCCGTATAGGTTCCGCCTTCAAAGGTGGAATTCACGTTTCCGTACATATCGATCTGCGCGCCGCCGATAAAGGCGTAATCGGCGTGGCCCCGCTGTGTCAATTCGAACACGGCACAGAGTCCCTTGAGGTAACATGCCTTGCGACACGCCCTTGTATCTCCCACCGACAGGGGCATGCCCATCTCGAGAACCGGTGTCAGCGGGCCCGCTTCAAAGATAATTCCGAGACCCGGGGCATGGGTCAACTGGGCATGCATTGATGCGATGATCGGTAATCCCGTACCGACAAATACTATCTTATTGTCTTCCAACACCCGGGATCCGGTGTATGCAATCATTTCAAAAGGTGTATAATCAGCCATTACAATAACCTCCTCACTTAACAGACATGACGGACCGTTTATGACAAAATGATCGGCTGTCCGCCGTCCATCTCTCTGATTTTTTTCAATTTCGTATAGGGCAGTTTGCTCAGAAAATCGTCGTACGTTTCACATCCGAAGATATATTCTTCGTAATATTTCTTCAGCTTGTCGGCATTCCCCGTTTTTCTGAATTCATCCGATGCGCTTCTGAACATAAGAATATGTTCCATATCGAACCAGTAATTTCCGTAACACGCTCCCGGATATCCACCGAAACGCTGCTCCACAACGGCGTCAACTGCCGTATAGGGTATCTCAGTGAGGTTCGGATAGGTTCTGATATTTTCGTTCGGTATGATCTGTTCCGTCGTGACGATCGTATGTCCCGCAGCCATGGAAATCTCAGGGCACGTGCACAGAGCTCCGAATATCCGACAGTTACCGTACATGTCCGCCGCCGTTGTATGAATCAACCCTACATCGGGATAACATGCCGGCACCAGATAGGTATTTTTACCGGTGAAGGGGCTTTCAACCATGGTACCCCTGTTAACAAGCTCCATATCCGATCCACCGTGGTCCCTTACAGGAAGAAATTCGAGCCCCATTGATGCAGCCTTGAACCGGGCGGACATTCCGTAGTTGGTATAATCATCCAATTTTATCATACCGTTGGAAGTCAGGTGTCTCAGCAAGGGGGCGATACCGATAACTTCATATCCCCACCATGCCAACTCGACCCGCTTGATCGATATCTGCTGAGGATAGAGCAACATGGCTCCGGCCAATAGTTCAGGACATATTGAACTGGATTGAAACGACAGGGTCAATCCGTGCGCTCCCTGTCGAATTATCTCATGTATGAGGGCAACAGGGGGCCTCGTATTGACGAATCCTCCGATGGCTATGTTCAATCCTTCTTTGCCGTGAATATACTTGGCGACCGATTCTTTCAATGTCATCCTCTTATCTCGCAGATCCTTGGGTTTATTAACCATGATCTTGCGGGCATCTTCCGGTGACAGCCCCCACCACTGGAAGGGGTCTTCAGCAATTTTGCTGAGTTCGCTTTGTTGCAAACTCGACACATTTTCAATTAACGAACCTGTTTTCTTCTTAATCATAGTCGTACCTCCACACTTGTTCACCTCGTGTCATGCGCGTTCGCACAGGAACATCTCCATACTCTTCCGGATATCTCGCATGCATAGTGCGGCAAGACGTGCCTTGCCGTGGTGCGCTCTATACCAAAACCATTCCCGAGGTCAAGCCAAAAGTGACCGCTGTCCCGTTGTCAATATGATTTCGCTTTATTAAGGAGGTATGCGAAAGGACCCGAAGATTTGAGACGACACGTCCGATGCCGCAGCCATCATCGCGATGCGGACAAACATGAGAAATCGATGACCGCTCGATGTTATTCAGGCGGTTGTTTTTCTCAAGGCAGGTCAGGCGGCTATCCTGTTCCGAGATTATTTTCTCCCCTTTTTTGTTTGATTTGTCGGCGTCTCCCGATTATCGTAGAGGGTATAAATGAGGTGAAACGGAATACAACCATGGGGCGAACGGCCACTTCAAAGAAAGATGTCATAAAAATACTGGAAGAGATCGCTGTAATGCTTGAGTTGAAAGGAGAAAATCCTTTTAAATCGAGAGCCTACACCACGGGCGCACGGAGCCTCGAGCAGTTCACCGGCGATCTCCATGAAACGGTCGATGAGGGAACGCTGTCTCGAATCAAAGGAATCGGGGACGCGCTGAGTAAAAAAATTACCGAGATTGTTACAACGGGGAAGCTCGTCTACTACGAGCGGCTGAGAGAATCGATACCGCCGGGTCTTCTCGATATGCTTCGCATTCCCGGTCTGGGGCCAAAAAAAATACGGATGCTCCATGATAAGCTGGCAATTGAAACAGTGGGAG